>CAMBEQ010000004.1 GCA_945865545.1 Sediminibacterium ginsengisoli
ATCTGCTAATTTATTTTTTAATGACTTATAGATGTCATTGTTTTTTCGCTCAATAATATCATTCGCATTGGACAAGCTTTTTTCAATCGTTTTAAACGCATTTAAAATTTCGCTAGATACATTTAATGCCAACAAAGCAGTCAACACAATGTACATGATGTTGATCATTTTCTGCCTTGGCTCCTTAGGTAATGACATGTATACTAGTTTTTATAAAATTTTTAAAAAAAAATTAACGTCCTTGCATGGCGATAATCATATTGCCATATACCTGATTTAATTTGGTTAAATTATCAGCAAGCAACGCAATTTGCTCTTTCGCTCTAATGGCATCTTGCGCCGAGCTGGACATGGCGTTAGAAGCTTCTGCTAGTTTGCTATAATAAGTATTCATGGCCTCCATGCTTTTACTCATCATTTGAAATTGTTCATTTAAATCCTTCACTCCATTCGTAGCCAAAGCAAAACTTCCTAAGTTAGTGGACACCCCTGCTGCTGCCTCTTTAATGGATCCCAAAGCAATGGCTGCATCTTTTGTATTGTGTGTAAAATCTTTACTTGATTTAGACATATCTGCTAAATCACCTAAATACATTGCGGTATCATTCAATCGCTGAAAACTATTGCTTAATTTTTCAAAAGCAGCGCCATCTAATTTAGCAGCTTCTAAATGCGACATCACCGAATCTACTGCACCAGCCTGAGGTGCATGGGTTGAGTCACCCACTTCTGGCGGTGGTAAAAAAGCATAAATAGTAAAAATAACGGCCTCAGTGATAAAGCCAAGTATTAATGCATAATCTGCCCATCCAAGGTGTAATATTTTAGCCAAGGTGGCAATAATAACAACAGCTGCTCCCAATGAAAAAATTACATTAATAATTTTATTGGTTCTTGGGGAAATGGTATTTGACATTTGGAAAATTTAATAGTTTTAAATAAAAAAAATGATATGATTTATTTGGGACTTGGAGCCATTGACAATACACATCTAAATCCAATATAAGATTTAGCGGTATCTTGATATTCGTAATTTCTTGTACTTACTTGGCAGTTATACGCAATGTCTTTCCAAGCACCACCTCTAATTACTTTACGTTTCATTAATATAGGATCTTCCTCTTTTGCATTGTATTGCATATCGGGACTAAAATCGCCTACAAAATTATAACCCCCTTCATAGAAAATAGAACTGGTCCACTCTGCCACATTACCAGCCATATCAAAAAGTTTATAACCGTTTTCTGCGTAGGTTTTAACCTTGGTGGTATAAATATTATCTGCTTTAGAATTTCCACCAAAGTAATCGCCTCTACCTGGTTTAAAATTAGCTAACAAACGCCCTTCTTTTGTTCTAGTATAAGGTGATCCCCATGGATACATTGCATTTGATTTTGAATTGCCTCTTGCAGCATATTCCCATTCTGCCTCAGTAGGTAAACGAAAAATGCCATCAACCTTTGCATCTGCACGGCCAGGTTTCCCATTGTAATAATCACTATTATTGGTTCTCCAATTACAAAAAGCAGTTGCTTGCTTCCAAGTAACCCCTACCACCGGATACTCATTGTAAGATGGATGAGAGAAGTACATTCGTGTTAGTGGTTCGTTGTAAGAATAAGAAAAATCACGCATCCAAACTAAAGTATCAGGATATATGGGTTCTTCTTTGGTCACTAAAAAGTCACTTAACGGAAGCTCTAAAGCTTTAGAAGCTAATGCCGCAGACTTAAGATCTATATATGAATATTTATAGATTAATTTTAAAGGGTCTATTCCAATTTTACCTTTGTAACGATTGTCAGGGCTCAATAGTAATTCATTTAATTTTTCAATAACTGCTTTACTATTTAAATTTATTCTTTGTGCTCTTGCCCAATCCACTTTAATGGTATCCTCTGTTTGATTAATTCCTCCAAGGTATACCGCTAAATATTTTAAAGAGTCACTCACATAAGTAACAAACTTTCTATATTGTTCATTGGTGATTTCTGTTTTATCCATCCAAAAGCTTTGAACTGAAACTAATTTTTTTCGATTCACCATGGCCATGTCAATTTGTTCATCACTGGCGCCCATATAAAATGAACCACCTGGGATAAGGATGGTATGGGCTGGATCTGAGTTGAACTTTGGAGTACCTTTATTGGATTCAAATGCCATAATCAACAAGGATCCTATCAAGATACTAAGTACCATGAGGGGAAATTTTAAAGGCAACTTATATAAATTTTTTATCATATCTTTTTTTTAACCTACCACCTATTCTATCTAGAACGTAAAAAATGGGATTAAATTACATTTTTCAATAAAATATTTTTCATGATTTTAAAGCAGAAACCATTGATTTACACTGCTTAATTAAGGTTTGCAAATTAAAACATTAGTTGTTAGATATTTGCTAAAAATTCATCGAGATGCCCTATTGGCTCAGAACAGGTATTATTCTTACATATAAAATATTGATTATCAATATTTTGCTTCCCAATTGTCATCATTATATTTTCATCCTCTTTTTTGGTAAAAAGAATCAAATGGTGGGGCAAAAACTTTGCTAACACAGAGGGAATGGCTTTTGGCGCATTCAATCCCACCGAAACTAATTCTGAAACACCTGCTGCCAGTTGGCTAAAGCTTTGTGCCCAATAACTATAGGAGTTGGGATATTGAAGCATCATTTTTTTCATATTGGAAATCATTTGCTCGGCTTGATGCACCCATTTAGTTTGATCAAAAACACTCCCTAAATAAATTAAATTGGCACACATTACTGCATTGGCACTTGGCTGTGCACCATCATACAATTCCTTTTTTCGAATAATAATATCATTTTGATATGCTGCTGTATAATAATAAAAAATGGACTCCTCATCCAAGAAATGAATTTGAACATATTCGGTCCATTGTTTTGCTTTTTCCAAATAAGCAACTTCTCCTGTAATAATTTGTAATTGAATGTACGCTTGAATTAATGTAGCATAGTCTTCTAAAAACGCATAGGATTTTTTATTCCCTTTGGTATGGGTATGATAAAAATAATTTTCTGATTCGTTGTATAAATTTAGCTCTAACCATTGCATGGTAGCAATGGCTTTATTTTTAAACTTTTCTTCCCCTAATGCGCCAAAACATTTACAAAGCGCTATCACCATTAAATTATTCCAGGATAAAATTATTTTATAATCTAATGCAGGTCTAATTTTTTTTGCTCTTTCATTAAATAATATTTTTCTGGCTTTTTCAAAAGTGGCTATCCTTCCCTCTTCTATATTATTTTGGGTCCATAAAATATTGGTATGCTCCCAATTGCCTTCCTCTTTAATTTGATAATAAGCACAAAAATCATCAAAAATTTTGGAATCAACATGCGCTTTTATTTCATCATAGGTCCAGGTGTAATATTTTCCTTCTATCCCTTCACTATCTGCATCTAATGCAGCAAAGTAGCCGCCAGCTTCATTTGAAAGCTCCCTATCTATAAACAAAATAGTATCCTCTATCACCATTTTGTAATTTTCTTTTTTAGTGATTTGATAGGCTTCTGCCAACACCGTTAACAACAAAGCATTGTCATACAACATCTTTTCAAAATGAGGCGCTTGCCATTGAACATCGGTACTGTATCTTGAAAACCCACCTCCTATATGATCATATATTCCACCCTGAATCATTTTATCTAAGGACCTTACCCCATGCACCATCGAAGCTTCATGATGATTGATATAATAATTCCGAAACAACATTTGAATAGAAAAAGTTTGTGGAAATTTAGGCGCAGTTCCAAAACCACCCCACTGCGTATCGGCGTTGTGTAAAATTCTATTTCCAATTAAGGTGAGTTCTTCTTTAGTAGCAAGCGGCTCATTGGCACTGTCAATAGATCCCTTACTGCTCAATAAAGCCTTACCTGTTTGTGCAATATGATTCGTTAGGTTTTCTGATTGCTCAATTAATTTCTCAGGTTGACGCACATACGCTTCCTGTACACTTTTTAATACCTCCATCCAAGAAGCCCTTTGATGCATAGCAATAGGTGGAAAATAAGTACCTCCGAAAAATGGTTTCCCATTGGGCAATAAAAAGATATTTAAAGGCCACCCACCTGCACCTGTCATGGCTTGCAATGCATCCATATAAATATGATCCACATCGGGACGCTCTTCTCTATCTACTTTAACATTGATAAAATGAGTATTCATGTAGGTAGCCACTTCTTCCGATTCAAAACTTTCTCTTTCCATTACATGACACCAATGACAAGCAGCATACCCAATACTTAATAAAATAGGTTTATTTTGTTTTTCTGCCAATTGAAAAATTTCTGCAGACCAAGCCATCCAATCCACCGGATTATGCGCATGCTGTAATAAATAAGGACTGCTCTCGTGTATGAGCTTATTGGTAAATGGGGGATTTGCATTCATGGAATGCAATTTATTTATTTCTTTTTACTATTAGAGGAAAGAAATTGGTCCAAGCCTGCTATCATGCTTGGTGTTTGTGGGCTAGGTACCTTGATATGTAAATTTAGTCCTGCCTCTTCCACCGCCTTACAGGTACTAACACCAAAAGCGCCAATGGCAGTTCCATTTTGTTTAAAGTCTGGCTTGTTTTGAAATAAACTCTTTAAACCACTTGGTGTAAATAAACAAATCACATCAAAATCATGTTCTTTTAAAACTTTTTTTATATCACTACACTCAGTTCGATACATATAACCAAGATCAAATTCGCATTCGTGTTCTTTTAGCCAGTTCACAATCTCATTGTCTTGCTGATTTTCGCTACATACATAAAGGAATTTTTCGTTGCCCTTATGTTTATTTAACACATCAAATAATTTCTTATTAGTACCATCTGCCCCAAAAAATACTTTACGCTTTCGGTACATGATAAACTTCTGAAGATACAGTGCCACCGACTCGGTTACGCAAAAATATTTAGTATCCTGACTTATACTCAATTTTAACTCATCACAAGTTCTAAAAAAATGATCTATGGCATGTTTACTTGTAAAAATAACTGCAGAAAATGCAGCGATATCAATTTTATTTTTTCTAAAGTCTTTGGAAGGAATTGCGATAAGCTCAATCAAGGGATGAAAATGTAAAGAAACTTTATGTTTTCGCTCTAAATCAAAGTAAGGAGATTTTTCACTTTCAGGACGCGCTTGTGAAATAAGTATTTTTTTTGCTGCCTTTGCGCTTATCGTTTTTTTCTCTTCGCTCATATCTTTTACGTTTTTCACTTTTAAAATTAGTAGGTCCCGCCAAAATACTGAACTACCAATTTATACAAAATTAAAAGAGGTAATATTTCGAAAGCACAAAGGTATAGAAAAAAATGAAAAGACGATAAATGTAATTTGTTCCTAACAGATGTTATTGAAAATAAATACCTGTAAAGCAGCAATAAAACTGATACCCCTGCAGCCCCATAGATGGCCACATTATAATACATAGGCTTAGCAAAGGCTAAAATTAAGACAAAGGGGACCAATAAAAACCCCAATACCTTATTAACCATAAAAACAACAAAAACGTATGATTTTACCAACTCCCTTGTATTAAAAATCGCACCAGCCATTTCAAGACAAATGTACTTAACGAGATATAAGGTTGTAAAAAAAAGTGAAATATATAAATAGCCTTGCCAAAAAGAAATTGGGAGTAAGTGATTATTGAAAATTAATAAAGAAGCCATCAATGAAAAACTTAAAATAAAACAAATATTTAAGGTTAAAGAAGCAAACCCATTTTGCAAAAGCTGATCTCTATTTTGCAACATCCTAGTGGTTGACTGATTAAATTGACTAAATAATTTTGGAAAATATTGCGGATAAATGGTATTGATAAATCCATACAATAAAAGAATGGCCACTATTAAATAAAATAAGAAATCTTTGTCTGGCAAGGAAAACCTTTGTTCAATTTTATAAATAATTTGATTATCCTTATTATTGAATGTGTTTTTAAAATATAATTGAAACGCATTTTTATGATTGCTATAGTACGCTCTATACTCTTTTAAGCTATTAAAATTAGAGTCTACTATTAAATTGTGATTGGCTTGAATAAACCAAGCATCAGCAACTTGAAAAGAAGTAGGGACAACCGGAACATACTTAATTAAAAGCGTATCTTTCTTAAGCAGGCTGTCGACTACTTGACCCGCAGTATCCTGATTCAATAAGTTGTTGTTTTTTTGAGTAAACGAACTCAAAAAGAGCAATGCCCCTATTAGCCAGGTTCCTTTTTTTAGTATTGTCCACATCTAGCACAAAAATAAGTATCCTAATGCAGAATTAGTAACTAATAACTAGCTTTGTTCACCAATACTTATTATGTCAGGCATTTACATACATATACCATTTTGCAAAAAGGCCTGCCATTATTGTAATTTTCATTTTTCTACACAAACCAAGTATATCAATGAATTTACAGAAGCCCTCCTTATAGAAATTGATCTACAACAAAAATACCTGGGCGGCAAAATAGAAACCTTGTATTTTGGCGGCGGTACACCATCCATTTTAAGTAAAGAGGCACTTCAATCCATTTTTAGTAAAATCAAGGATTCCTTTGACTTGTCCCAAGATTTAGAATTTACATTGGAAGCCAACCCGGACGATCTAACAGCCACTCAAGCGCAGGATTGGCTGGAGATGGGGGTTAATCGCTTAAGTATTGGCATACAAAGTTTTCAACCCCATTCCTTGGCCTGGATGAACCGTGCACATAATATTCAGCAAGCGCATTCAGCTATTGTCAATGCAAAAACAGCCGGTTTTAGTAATATTAGTGCAGATTTAATTTACGGGACCCCACATTTAAGCGACCAAGACCTGGCCGAAGACTTGCAAATTTTATTAAACTATAACATTCTACATATATCTTGTTATGCTTTAACAGTAGAAGAAAAAACAGCCTTGTATACGATGATTCAAAAAAAGACTTTGCAGCAGGTGGATACGATACAACAAGCAAGGCAATTTGAATTGATTGTACAAACACTTAATAATGCAGGCTGGGAACATTATGAAATTTCAAATTTCTCAAAACCCAATTGTAGAAGCAAGCACAATAGTAATTATTGGAATGGGATTCCGTATTTAGGTTTAGGCCCTGCTGCGCACTCTTATAATATTCATTCAAGACAATGGAATGTAGCTAATAACCAATTGTATTTTCAATCCATTAAAAAAAATACCGTTCCTTTTGAAATAGAGACCTTAGATACCACCACTAGGTTCAATGAATACATGATGATTTCACTCAGACAAATGGAAGGATTTTCATTGGATAAAATTAAATCTCAATTTGGAGAAAAATATGAAGCGCATGTAAAAATAATTGCTTCCACTTTTGAACTTAAAAAACAAATTCAAAAAACCGTTTTAGGTTATTGTTTAACTAAGAAAGCAAAATTCTTTGCAGATGGAATTGCAAGTGATTTTTTTTGGATCAAGGAGTGAAAATAAATTATCCAAAGAACTACTAAACTAGTATTTTTTCAATTTGTTTAAAGGCTTCTGCTGGATCATGGCCTTCCCATAAAATTTGGTAGATGGCTGTTATAATGGGCAAAGAAATTTTATTTTTTTCATTCATAGCAACAATACATTTGCTGGCATTGTATCCTTCGGCTACCATATTCAATTCTAATTCCGCAGCACGAACCGAATACCCTTTCCCAATCATATTCCCAAAGGTTCTGTTTCTGCTGTGCAAGGAATAACAGGTCACTAATAAATCTCCTAAATACACTGAAGAGTCATAATTAACTCCATTGCCATTTTCTTGATTCATTATTGACTTTAGCAATGCTTGCATTTCATTGGCCGCATTGGCAATAAAAACACTTAAAAAATTATCCCCGTATTCCAACCCATGGGCTATCCCCGCACCCAATGCATATATATTTTTTGCAACCCCAGCGTATTGTACACCAATAACATCGTTATTAATTCTAGTATTAATGTATTCGGTTTCAAAATAGCGCGCAATCAATTCAGTAGCCTTTAGATCAAGGCCTGAAAAAGTTAAATAGGATAATTGCTCTGCGGCTACTTCCTCTGCATGGCTTGGACCCAATAAAGTAAAATATTGCTCTAAAGGAAAATTAAATGTTTTATACAAGTATTCATGTAGTAGAATATTGTGTTTAGGCATCACTCCTTTTACTGCAGAAACAATTTGTTTCCCTTTTAAAATATCGGCATCAATACCTTTTAAGGAAGCTTCCATATGAATAGAAGGGACTGCAATAATAAGTACATCAGATTGCTCAATCACTTGCTTTATTTCAGAAAAGAAATTGATTTTCGAAACATCAAAATAGGTATTCCTAAGATAATGTGGATTATGGTGACGCTTATTAAAATACTCAATATTAACAGCTTGCCTTACCCACCAATTAATAGAATGATTATTATCCGTAACAATTTTAGCAATGGCTGTAGCCCAGCTACCACTTCCAATTATGCCAATTTTTTTTGCTTCCATACTGCAAACATACGAAACTCAACAAAAAAGGGGCCCATTATTAAAATGGGCCCCTTTTTTTACAATCATTTAGATTTTACTTTTTTTCTTCAAATAGCTTCTCTTTTGAAACAATTTTTACCAAATCTCCTTCTTTCAAAGTTTTACTCACAGTACTGTAAGGGCCTGTAATAACTTCTTCTCCTACTTTTAATCCTACTATTTCAATATAATTTAAGTCTTGAATATCAGTTTTAACTTTAACCATTTTTACTTTATTGTCTTTTTGTAAAACGAAAACTACTTCAGTCATATCATCGGCAGTTTCAGTTTTAGGAGCCGCTTTATCATCTGTTTTAGTACTAGATACTTTTGTGTCTTTCCCTTGTCCTTCTTTGTCTCTTGTGGTTACCGCGTTCAATGGAACCGTAATTACATTCACTTTTGATTTAGTTTGTATGTCTGCACTTGCAGTCATACCCGGTCTAAATGGGAATATATTATTATCCTTTACCAAATCTGTATAGCCTTCTGGAAGCAATCTAATGTGTACTTTATAGTTAGCCACTTCTGAAGTAGTAGCCACACCTGATGAAGTAGAAGTAATTGGATTGGCTATTTTATATACCACTCCTTTAAATTTTCTATTGTTATAAGCATCTACCTCTACCAAAGCCGTGTCCCCTATTTTAACTTTAGTGATATCATTTTCTCCTACGTCCACTCTCACTTCTATACTTTTCATATCGGCCACACGCAACATTTCAGTACCTGTCATTTGAGCGGTACCTACCACTCTTTCTCCTTTTTTTACATTCATCAAACTCACTATACCATCCATAGGACAGGTAATAATGGTTCTTGATAAATCTTTTTCGGCACGCGCTAATTGTGCATTGGCTCCTTGTATTTGCGCTTCTCCGCTTTTAATAGTTTCTTTAGCCGAATTGAAAGCCGATTCAGCAGAACGATACGCTTGTTCGGTTTGCTCAAATTCAGATCTTGACACAATTTTATCGGCGAACAATTTTTTATACCGCTCGTAACTTGCTTTCGTATTTTCGTAACTTGTCTTAAATCCACTCAAAGCTGCTTTTACATTTTCGTATTGCGCTTTAACTTGATTCACACTAGCCGTAATTTGATCTCTTTGAGAAGAATATATATCGGCATAAATTTTAGCAAGCACTTGGCCTTTGGTAACTTTATCGCCTTCCTCCACGTATAAGTTTACAATTTCACCAGAAATATCTGGACTCACTTTAACTTCCACTTCAGGATATACTTTTCCGCTGGCATTTACCGATTCAGTAATAGTTCTTAACTGAACTTTTTCCGAAGTCACTTCCATACCTTCTTCCTTTCCAATGACACCTGCTTTTTTCAAGCCGATCAATAGTGCAATGATTGCCACTAAGCCTACCAGTATCCAAATTACTTTCTTATTCATTTTGATTTATTTAATGCTACTATAATGTTAATGCTTCTCCTTTATAAAATTCTAAAAGTTTAATTCTAAATACATGCTCGTATTGAGCCGTTTTAAAATTAACTTTAGCTTTTAAATAATTATTTTGATTGTTTAATAATTCAATGGTACCCAACAAACCTAATTCATAACGCTTGGTAGCGAATTGATATGTTTTTTCAGAAGAGGTTAATGCTTTTTGAGCAGCGTTTAATTTATTGTAGGCTACTACCGCATTGGTAAAGGCTGAATAAATATCTTGCTTTAATTTACGCTGTGTATTGTCCGCCTGAAGTATTACGCTACTTAAATTTAGCTTTGATTGTTGATAATTTAATTTTGATTGATTGCCATTGAAAAGAGGAATGCTCATTTGCAAGCCAACGTTTTGACCAAAATTATTACCTACTTGCGTATTCCATCCATTCCATACCCTTCCCCAATCTTTAGATTGATTAGAAAAGTTAGAAGTTAAATTGTATCCAAAACTTAAAGTAGGATAGAAACCTGCTTTAGCTACTAAAGTGTTTTTTTCAGCTGCTTTTACTCTAAGGGTTGCCGCTTTTACATTAGGCATATTTTGAGCAGCTAAATTAAATACATAATCGGGTTGCAAATCGGCGAAGGCTTGTAACTTAATTTGATCCACTGGTTGTGCTATAATTTCAAATGGATTGGACGCGTCTAAATTTAACAAAGCCATCATGTTTAATTTAGTTTGCTGCACCGAAGAAATCGCTGTAATATAACTACTACTGTCATTCGCCAATTGCGTTTCTAATTCTAATAAATTTAATTCAGGCAACAAACCCACTTCTACTCTTTTACCTGTTGCAATTAATTGCTCTTTGGTTTGTTGTATTTGTATTTTTGCAATTTCAACTTGCTCAATAGCCGATAATATTTGTAAATAGAAAGTAGCTACATTCATTGAAATGTCATTAGCAATAGTAAGCTTATCCGCTTCGCTAGCATACCAACTCAAACTAGAAGCCTCTGCATTATTTTTCAATCTTCCGGCATTGAATACTTGCACCCCACCATTTAGACCAAAGTTATTGTAGAGAAATTGAGTGTTAGAAAAACCATTGGTGGTAGGATCAATAGACCTACCAAACCTCATACCCATTCCAGTAGAACCATTTACAGTTGGCAAACGATTAGAATTAGCTAATTGAGCCTGTAATTTTGCTAATCTGGCAGAGACATCTGCTTGCTGAACGGAAATATTGTGCTGGATAGCATATTGAACACAGGATTTTAGATCCCATTGAGCTGGTTCTTGCGCTTTAAGGCTTAATGCCCCGCAAAACAGGAATAAGGAAAATAAGTATTTCATAGGTATATTATTAGAACGCTTTTTACGGTACAAAAGTAATCTAATAAGCAGTAGTTGACTAATTTTTAGACAGACGGAAAAGGCATCGGCTGAGCAGCAATAATTACAGATGAAAGGCTTTAAAAATACTTTTTAAAGCAGCAAACCCCCATTTCGCTATGAATTAGCGTTGGATGGCTGCTTTTTGTAATAAAACATACGGTAAATAATAAGCACCAATGCCACTAAAGCCATGGCGGTAAAGGCTGAATAAGGCTTGTCTATGACCACCGCAACAGCCACCAAAGCATAAGCAATCACAAAAATGACACAAAAAATAGGCGTCCACTTTTTAAGGGCTCCTGTCACTTCTCCATCTCCCTGTTTTTTGTTCCTTAAAATTAGCAGCGTAGCAGCCGAAGTACTCATGCCCAAGCAATCTAAAAAAATGCTAAAACTTAAAACATCATCCACCCCTTTACCAAAAAAAGTAACTAAAATTGTAATTATGGCAAAAACAGTTAAGCCAGGAACCAGCGCATCTGTTGTTGGATGTTTTTTTTGAAAAATGGCAGGAAGTACTTTATCCTCACTCATCGCAAACATCACTCTGGGGTTACTCATTAAAATAACATTCACATAAGCCAACACACTTAGTACCATCGCAAAATCAAAAACCTTGGCACCAAATTTTCCAAACCAAGCTTCAAATAATAAAGAACCAATTGCATTCGCATTTTTCATTTGATCAAAGCCAATCACTTTAATATAAGTATAATTGATGGCTAAGTATAAAAACAATACTACTAATATGCCTACTACAATTCCTCTTTGCATGGTTTTAGCCGACTTTACCTCCGATCCAAAATTGATCGTTTGTTGATAGCCCCCATAGGTAAAAAATACCGATACCAAACTTACTAATAACAATAAAGCGCCATTGGTTCCATCGTAGGTATAAATTTTCCCTTCATTAATTCCATGTGGAGGAACCGTCACCCCTTTAAACAAGGAAGAAATTAATAAAACGATTAATGAAATTTTCACCACCGTTAAAATATTCTGTGTGCGACTACTTGTTTTTAATCCCAGCAAATTAACAATATAAAATAGCCCTACAGAAAAAGAAGCCACTATAATATTAAATAAAGTGCCGGAAGGTTGACCAAATAATAAATCACTTACATAATCGGCGCCAATTAAAGCAACGACTGCTAAGGAAGCTGCATTACTTATTAATATTAAAACGTTAATGGTAAATCCAACACCGGGATGATAACAATGCGCAAACACTTTATAGTAACCTCCCATTACTGGAAGTCTTTGTCCAATTTCGGCATAAGTGAGCGCGCCAAATAAAGCAATCACACCCCCAATCATCCACGCGCCAAAAAAAATAAGCGGCGTGCCCGACTTTGCAGCAATGGTAGCGGGGGTTTTAAAAATACCCATCCCAATCACCAAACTCACCACAATCATGGTCAGGCTAAAAAAATTAATGGATTGCTTTTCTTTCATAAAATTCAATGAAAGCTAAATATAATTAAAATGGTTAAGTTTTCAACAAGCCGTTAGTAATTAAAAGTGGTTGGAGGTAGATAAATACTAAATTTGATACAGAATTAGGTTCATGCAAGTGATTAAAAGGGAATCCCGTTAAAATCGGGGGCTATTCCCGTAGCTGTGAGTTCGTTGCTGCAAAGCAATTGATGCAATATATCCACTAAAGCAATTTGGGAAGGATGCATCCTTAAAGAACAAGCCAGAAGACCTGCCTAATTTAAAAAATCAACAGCTTTCGGGTAAAAAGCATGGATTGTAAAAAATTAAGTGCAGATGTTATAGAGCCGAATTGTATTTATTATCTAAATGCTTTCCTCTTCTTCTCCTTAATCAATTATGGTTCTCTTTCTCCAGGAAGCTCATTGTTCAATCAAAAACAAAACAATGAGCCAAAAATTAATCACGCTCTCGGTGTGCCTTATCGCCACCACCCTTGCCTTTGGGCAAAAAGAAAAGTCTCCAAAAGATTCTTTAAACACTTTAGAAGAAGTGATTGTCACTGCCAACAAAGTGGAGCAGAGACAAAACAGCACTGGTAAAGTGGTTACGGTAATCAATGCTGCTCAAATTCAGGCCAATGCAGGCAGAAGCATTGCTCAAATTTTAAATGAACAAGCAGGCTTGTATTTACCAGGTAGTTTAAGCAATGTAGGAACTGTGCCAAGCATTTACATGCGAGGTGCTTCCAGTGGTCGAACTTTGATTTTAATTAATGGTATGCCCGTGGGTGATCCTTCTATGATTAGCAATGAGTTTGATTTAAACTTAGTGCCACTCAATCAAATAGAGCGTGTTGAAATTTTAAAAGGTGCGCAAAGTACTTTGTACGGATCTGATGCCATTGGGGGCGTCATCAATATTATCACCAAAAATAAATCAATCCCTACCCTCTCGGGAGATATCAGCGCAGGCAGTTATGGTACGAAAAAAATAAATTTGCAACACAGCAACACCCTAGGTAAATTAAATTATGCTGTTGGAATAGGCAACGAAACAGCCACTGGATTTTCTTCTGCAGCAGATATTACGGGGAAAAATAACTTTGATAAAGACGGTTATCAAAATAAAAACTGGTTCGGTAATATTAATTACACTTTCAATCCAAATTGGAATGTAAAAATCTCCACCCATCAAACAAGTTATAAAGCGGATATTGATTATGGTGCTTTTAAAGATGATAAGGATAATCAATTTAACAACGCGACCAAAATGACAGGCGTTATTTTGAAATATAAAAAAGAAAAAACTATTTTTCAATTTCAATACCAATTGAGTACACAAGACAGGCAATATAAAAACGATAGCGTAGATAGAACTTACACCATTTTTGAAGACAATCAATACACTGGCAAATCTCATTTTGCAGATGCCTTTTTTTCAAAATCAATTTCAAAAAATATACAGTGGATTGTAGGTGCCGATTTTAGATACGGATCTTATCAACAGACTTATTTGTCAATAAGTGAATATGGGCCTTATAATGATAAATTTAAAGATACTTTTCAATACCAAACTGCCCTGTATAGCTCTTTATTAATTAACAACCCCTCCAATAAATGGTTAATCGAATTAGGCGGTAGAGTGAATAAGCACGATCGTTATGGGGCCAACCAAACTTTCACTATTAGTCCTTCTTATAAATTAAATACTAGCATTCGATTCATGGCAAGTGCTTCCACTGGATACAAAGCACCTTCACTTTATCAATTAAGCTACAATGAAAAATTAAAACCAGAGCAATCTTTTAATACGGAGGTAGGGATAGAATATAAAACCAACCCTCTTTTTGTTAGAGCCGTTTATTACAATAGAACCATAGATAACGGAATAGACTACAATTATATTGATTATAATTTTTTCAACTACATCCAACAAAAGGTAAATGGCTTAGAATTAGAATTGAATTGGAAGGCCAATGAAAAAAACAATATTTCGTTGAACTATACTTTAATGTATGGGCAAGAAACCAATCAAAATAGAGCGACTACCACCGACACTATTACTTATGACTATTTATTAAAGCGTCCTAAAAATACAGCAGGCATTCAATGGACATACGAAGCTTCTTCAAAATTAAATTTTAGCATGGCCGCTAGATACATTAGTAAGCGATACGATATAGGTGGTTATGCAGCAAAAGATGTTAATTTAAAAAGCTATACCCTAATTAATGCGCATATTCAATACAAGCTCAACAAGCATATTTTATTGTATGCCGATGCGCAAAATATCGGCAACGTTGTATTTCAAGAAATCAATGGATACAATGCTATGGGAAGAATGTTCCTGTTTGGACTGAGGATAAATTAATAGCTAGTAATGATATCGACGCCGAATAGTTCAAAAAGCTTTGTATCTTTATACAAAGCTTTTTTATGGTATTTCACTTCGATCAATTACTTACCGTTATTTTTACTTTGTTTGCCGTAATAGATATTGTGGGTTCTATACCACTATTAATTGCGATGAAAGAAAAATCGGGCGCCATTAAATCGCTCAAAGTGACGCTTATTTCAGGTGCACTTATGATTTTGTTTTTATTTCTTGGAAAACCTTTTTTACAAGTATTGGGCTTGGATGTAAAGTCTTTTGCGGTGGGTGGTTCTATTGTAATATTTCTATTAGGATTAGAAATGGTATTGGGTCATGAAATTTTTAAGGGGGATAAAAATGCACACTCAGGTGCCGTGGTGCCTATTGCCTTTCCAATTATTGCTGGAAGCGGAACGCTTACCACCATCATGTCTTTAAAAGCTAATTTTGATGAATTATATATTGCATTAGGCATACTTATTAATTTAGTCATTGTATTTGCAGTACTTAAATCACTTAATTTCATAGAAAGGCTGCTAGGGCCCGGAGGCTTACTAGCAGTTCGTAAATTTTTTGGCGTTATTCTTTTAGCCATCGCCGTTAAAATATTCTCTAGCAATGTGAGCGCTTTGAAACGCTAAAATGAATATCTACAACTAAGGATATAATTTCTACCCACAGCAGAAATACCACTTGCGAAGTATCGATAGTTAAGATCGGTAATATTTTCTATCTGAAAACCAACACTTAATTTTTTAGTGGGCGTATAATAAGATGCAAAATTAATGGTCATCCAACTTGGCATACCCTCTTTGGTGGCATAAATTTCATTGTCTTCTCCATTTAAATTATAATCTTCTATGCGCTTCCATCCATTAAACACAGTAAACAATTCTGCATTCCATTTGTCATTACCATGCTTTAAAGCAACTCTGCCATAAGTAGGCGGAATATGATCTAAAGGCATTTCTTTAAAACTATTGTTATAGGTTCCTTTTGTATAAGTATAGGTAGCAGAAAGCATCGTATTAGGCGTTAAGTTAGCGGACCCATTTAAATTAAAGCCATAGACAACTGCTTTAGCTTTATTTTGAGTCGCAAATACATCACTTTTTACACCTTGGTAAATAATGGTACTTGAATTATTCCACTTGAATACATCTACCACCAAAGCATTCTTAAACCAAGTGTAAAACAAAGAAGCGCCAAGACTATAATTCGAAGTTGTTTTAGAAATATTTACTTCTGCATTATAAGTATATTCCGGTTTTAAATCCTTGTTAGGTACCACTACATAACCAGTTCTAGTATCAAATACTTTAGTCAAATCATCCACATTGGGTGCTCTAAATCCACTGCTTGCACCAAAAGCAATTCTTAATCCATCGGCTCCATTGTAGGCCATGCCCAAATTACCCGTAATAGCAGTATTATTTTGTTTGGCATCTGTGAATGGAAAATGCATGAGTGCAGTGTCTTTAAAATGAGCATTCAATTGTACATTGTTCAAACGCAAACCACTATTCAATACCCAATTGCCTGTAAAGAATTTAGTGTGTTGCACATAGATGGCATGATTAGACATATTAGTTGGTCCATCACTGTATCTAGTGGCAATAGCGCTGCGTAAATTAGTTTCAATATTATTACGATACGCCGTAGAGCCCACCACATTATAATAAGACTCTATTCCAATATTTAATTCACTAGACTTTCCTTGATGCAATAAATCCATATTCAAACCAAATAAATCTACTTCTTCAAATCTAAAGTCCTTGTTATTGGACTTGAATCTTCTACTAATCCTACTTTCTTCTAGGTGTTGGTAATTGACATTCGCATTCATTTTTTGAAAATAACCTTTCAATTGCGATTTGGTTAATTTATATCCAAACATATTGCGCACTTGTGGTCCATAATACCACTCTGAATATATGGGCAACCCTTTACTCGTTTCTGTTAAACGATCATAGCGATTAATAGCAGAAGAGTTAGAGATTTGAACATTCAATAAATGAGTTGTATTTTCATTTGGCTTATACAATACTTTTTGCAAAAGATCGGTTTGATTGTATCCACTTAATTTTTGAATGTTTGCAGATGTACTATTGTCTTTAACTACATCTACATTGTTTTCACGTACTACGTAAAAAAGTCTTTTACCAAAGTCTGGGTAAGCTGCCAATCTTTTATTCCCTTGACGCATATCGCCGAAAGTACTATTGGTAAAGGACGTTAGGTATGCCCATTTATTATTGGCAATATTTACATCAACATGTTGTCGATTTTCATTTTGACCATTGCCGTATCTATAAACCAGATTGCCATTTACTTTCCAAGGTGCTTTGTTGGAGCTAAGATTAGAAATATACAATTGTGGCTGTTTAGTAAATAAATTCACCACACCCCCCAATGCATCGCTTCCATATAAAGTAGAACTTGGCCCATAAATAATTTCAACACGATCCAATATCATATTATCCACAGTAATAATATTTTGTAAATGGCCAGCTCTAAAAATGGCACTATTCATACGAATACCATCCACCATTAACAATACCCTACTCGCCTCAAAACCCCTTACCACAGGGCTTCCTCCACCAGCTTGACTTTTTTGAACAAATACTTGACCCGAAGCAGTTAAGATATCTGCCGTGCTTGCTTGTTGTTGCAACAATATTTTATCGGTTAAAGCAACCACCCTTTGTACGATATTTTTTGAGAGTGTTGGAAATTTGTTAGCATAAATAACTACATCTTTTAATTGTTTAGCTGTAGTATCAGATTGCGCCAAAAGTTCCAAACTCATACCAAAAAATAATAGTACGCTTAATATAAAACGCATTAATAATTAATTGAAAATGAAATTGAATTAACTATCAAATGAAAAAATGATTTGATAGTCCTGTCTTGTACATTAGACAGCTTCTGGAGGGTGCGAGATATCTTTTGAATAGCTACTTAAAATTGGAGTAGCATAAAATGAATATTTCTTTTTTAGTATAGTATAATTGAATAAACTATGCTTGTTTAATGAAGGACATTCATATACAGCCAGGCTAAGGTTCAATTTGATCTTAGAAGAAGTGGATTTAGTTTGCGCCTCTTTATTTAATTGATGTGCTTTATATTGATTGGCAACAATGGCTGCTTCTTCTTCATCGGATGCAGCTGTAATGACCCAACCTTCCTTTGTTTGCTTAATGGAAACGATATCGTAAAACATGCCTTTATAACTAAATTCACGACCCTCTTCCTCCCACTGATAGCCTTCCGGCAAAACAGATTTATCTTTTACTACGATTGTGATTTGATCGCTATCATGATTATTATTTTCTTTTTCAAGAATTCGACCTGCATCAATACTTGCGAAGCGTTCCTGCTCATGTAGCTTTTCCTGAAGCCAATAAAAATAGCTCAGGCTGCTTGTTGATAATAACAAGGCAGCAAAACAAAATATGGCAATCACTTTTTTCAAGAAACCTAAGGTACGGAAAAGAAATTAAGTTATATCGCTTTAAACTTAAAACTCATTTTCATTTCATAACCCCCATCTGAAATGCAATAGTTAGAAGGACTGTAAATTTGCCTTATTGGATGCTTTTAAATTAATTGAAATTAAAAAAGTAATTAAAAAGCCTAATATAGTTAGATATAAAAGCATCGGTTTTTATTTAGGCACTCGGGAAACTTCAATGTAAACATAACTCACCATTTTATAGTAATTTTGAATAATGTTCCATTTTATTATTAACCCTAACGCTGGTAGTAAAAATAAGGCAAAATATACAAAACTTATTCACCTTATTAAGTCTAATGACGCGCACAGAATTTGGGAGACTACCGAGCCATTAGAAGCCACTCAATTTGCACAAAAAGCCATCGAAAATGGGGCAACCCGAATTATTGCAATTGGAGGAGATGGAACCATTAATGAAGTAGCCTCCGTTTTAGTGGGTCATTCAATCCCACTTGGAATTATCCCAGTTGGCTCGGGAAACGGACTAGCCAGGCATTTAAATATCCCTCTTAATTATAAGAAGGCTTTTAAAAAAGCATTGGTAGGCGCTTCCATCAAAATTGATGTAGGGTATATTAACCATAAACCATTTTTCTGTACAGCAGGTGTTGGATTTGACGCCGCCGTGGCGCATCGTTTTGCTAACAGCCAAGGTCGTGGCCTAATCAATTACATGAAAGCCACCATCTTTACTCTTTTCAAATACAAACCAATTGAAGTAAGAATTAATAATGCACCAATTGAAAAAGTATTTTCATTAAGTATTGCCAATGCCAACCAATTTGGAAACAATGCATATATCTCCCCATTTTCAAATATTCAAGATGGGCAATTAGAATTAGTAAAAATTGGAATTTTAAACAAAATACAAGCAGGTATTTTGGCTGTTCGCTTATTTAAAAAAAGTATTCACCATTCTAAAAATGTGACATTAGAAAGCTTCAAAGAAACACGTATTCATTATTTAAACAACGCCCCCATTCATATTGACGGTGAAAATCTCTTAACGGACAACGAATTATTAAATATTACCATAAGTCCTTTAGCGCTCACGGTCATCGTCTAGTCATTGATCTTTTTTAAAGACAAATTTTAATAAAATAGCCTTTTTTGAGCCTATATTTGCACCTGCAAATGCAAATAATTATTACTCAAAAAGCTCAAAAATGATGAAGCAAATTTCTCTTTTATTTTCATTCTTAATTTTTCTAAGTATTAACACAAAGAGTCAAGAAGTATTTACTGGTAAATTGACCAATACTAAAAATTTACCTATAGCTAATGCGTCTATTTCAGTTTTAAATGCGAATACAAATACAATCACCGATAGCGAAGGAAACTTTAAATTAAAATTACCAACTCTAGGTAAATACCAATTAGAAATTAGTCATATTAATTTCGCTTCTATTCATCCAATAATAAATATAGAAAACAATAAAAATATTGCCATTCCTGTTTTTATTTTAGAAGAGGCTCTTAATACTTTAGATGAATTGGTCGTGACTGCTCAAAAACGAGAAGAATTAATTCAAAAAATTCCATCAAGTATTACCGCTTTAAATGCAAAACAAATAAATGCATTTGGCATATGGAATACTAAAGAAATTACTGGAATTATCCCTAATTTATACAGTGCCGATCCAGGTGATGGTCGGGATGTAACCTCTGTAAGAGGTATTGCCACTAGCTCTTACGACCCTAGCGTGGCTACTTATATAGATGGTGTAAGTCAATTTAGCTTAGACACTTATATCCCTACTTTATTTGATGTGGAAAGAATTGAAGTGTTGCGTGGGCCCCAAGGTACTTTATATGGAAGAAATGCGATGGGTGGAGTAATTAATATTATTACCAAACAACCTACTAATACTACTTCAGGATTTGCTGATATTAGTTTAGGGAATTACAATCAAAAAAGAGCTACTCTTGGATTGAAAACACCCATTATAAAAGATAAATTATTTTTTGGCGCAGCCTTATTACACTATCAAAGAGACGGTTTTTATAGCAATGAATTTACCAATACCAGTTACGATCAACAAAACGCAATGTCTGGAAATTATTTTTTAAAATACTTGGTAAACGATCGTTGGACCATGAATTTAAATTTCAAACATCTTTCCAATAAAAACAAAGGAGCTTTCCCATTGGTTTTTGGGGCTGAGGAAGCTTTTGCCAACCCTTATAAATTAAACCAAAATAGCACCACGACCATGATGGATCAAACCAGCAATACTGGCTTGTCTATTCATTATGCGGGCAATGGATTTAATTTTAGTAGCCAAACAGCTTATCAACAAAATTATCGTTATTACACCAACCCTATCGATGGCGATTTCTCTCCAATAGATGCTATTTCTGTTATTAATAATTATGGAAATAAATGGAATAATAATAAAGTACTTACCCAAGATTTTAAATTCAGTAGCAACAATAGTAGCAATAGTAAATTAAAATGGACTGCCGGCGCTTTCTTATTTTATCAAGACGCTCCTGTAAAACAAGCTACACGATTTGGAATAGATGCCAATATGATGATGATTGGCGATTCTTTGTTTAGCCTCATTAACACCAGCACTACTATTAAAAAAGGATTTGCTTTATATGGTCAAGCCACTTATGCATTAACCAATCAATTGAATATTACATTTGGATTAAGAAATGATTATGAGAATCAATCTCAATCTGTTTTAGGTGAATACCAACGTGACCCAAGCAATGACCTATACATTACCAGATCCGACACATTAGGTCGGACTAATTTTAATGCCTTGTCTCCAAAATTATCATTGGACTACCAAGTAAATAAGAATAGTTTATTATATGGAGTTTACAGCAGAGGATTTAGAGCAGGTGGATTGTCTCCACTTTCTTCAGATCCTTCACAGCCGCCATTGGTAGGCTACTTACCTGAGTACAGTAGCAACTTTGAAACTGGAGTTAAAAACAACTGGTTTTCCAATAAATTGCAATTCAATATTGCTTTATTTTATAGCAAAGTAATTGATGCGCAAGTTCCAACTTTAGTATTACCAGATGCGATTACTATTACAAAAAATACCGGTCAATTAACCAGTAAAGGGATGGAAGCAGAAATAATAGCTATCCCTGTCAAAGGTTTATTATTACAATATGCATTTGGAACCACCAACGCGCGCTTTGACAAATTAGATATCGCCTCACAAGGGGAAAATGTCAATTTAGCTGGGAAATATTCCATCTTCACCCCTTCCATGACTTCCTTATTGGCAGCTCAATATACGTATACAGCTTCTAGCAAAGTGAATGTCTTTGTAAGAGCTGAATGGAAATATATCGGTACCACGTATTTTGATTTAGCGAATAATATTCAACAATCTCCTTATCATTTATTGAATCTGAGGACAGGTATTGAACATAATAAAATGTCATTGTCCTTTTGGGCAAAAAATATTACCGAGACCAAATTTATCTCCTACGCCTATGATTTTGGAGCAGTTCATTTGGGTGATCCAGCAACTTTTGGAACTACTCTTTCTTTTAAATTTTAAAGATTTTAATCCAATTGTAGGCAACAATTCGTGATTCATATCAGACCTAGCGTTCTAGTTGAATAAAACGCCCTAATACGTGGATTAGATGTGGATTACCTAGGTAATTATTAGCCATTTTATTGCTACTTTACAGCATCAATTTTATACCTAATTTACTATGGGTGCTATTTCATTAATTGCTTTATTAATTGCCGCTATTGCGTTTTCTGCAGGCGGTATTTTAGTGGGAAAAATTTTAGTTAAAGGAAGCTATAATCCTCAAAAAGGACAAGCTTACGAGTGCGGTATTCGCACCGACACCTCTCCTTGGCATCAATTTAATGTGGGCTATTATTTATTCGCCCTATTGTTCCTCATCTTCGATGTGGAATTGGTTTTTTTATACCCATGGGCAGTGGTCGTAAAAAAAGTAGGTATCGTTGCCTTAATTGAAATTATTGTTTTCATATTTATATTATTCATGGGCTTTTTATACGCTCATAAAAAAGGTGCATTAAAATGGAATTAAAAGAAAATATTGCTGGCAACGAGCCATTCCCAGGTATCGTTCACGAAACACCAGGTGGTGGAATTGTAGTAAGCACTTTTGATAGTGTAATTAATTGGGCACGTTCCAATTCACTATGGCCATTATCTTTTGCTACTAGCTGTTGTGGCATTGAAATGATGTCAACTGCTTCTGCGAAGTACGATTTTTCACGTTTTGGTTTTGAAGTAGCGAGAGCCTCGCCGCGTCAAGCAGATGTAATTATTATAGCAGGTACCATTGTCAACAAAATGGCCCCTGTATTAAAAAGATTATACGATCAAATGGCCGATCCTAAATATGTGATTGCTATGGGCGCTTGCGCTATAAGCGGTGGTCCATTTTTTTACAATACTTACTCAGTAGTAAAAGGTGCCGATCATATTATTCCAGTGGATGTATACATTCCTGGATGCCCTCCCCGCCCCGAAGCTTTATTACATTCTTTAATTTCTTTACAAGAGAAAATTAAATTGGGTATGACGCGCGAACAAATTAGAGGAGAATTTAAAGTATAAAGAAGGCAATATCACTCGCGTTGAAATGATTTAAAAATATAGAAGTTAATTTATAATAATGACCAACGAAGAAATTAAAGAATACATCAGTTCCATAGCACCAGCAGCCACTTTCGACGAAACAGGTGAATGGTTAAATATGATAGTGGAATCTGCTCAATTAAAGCCCACTATGGCTGCATTAAGAACGGGCAAAATGCAAATGAATTATTTATTTTGTTTAACCTGTGTTGATTTTAAAACACATTTAACCATGGTGTATCATTTGTCAGCTACTACCCATCGTCAAAGCATCGTTATCAAAGCAAATTTAAATCGCGAGCAGGCTATGATTGAAACGGTTTGTGATATTTGGAGAACAGCCGAATTTTTAGAGCGTGAAGTATTTGAAATGTTTGGTGTAGACTTTACCAACCATCCCGATTTAAGAAAGTTAATTTTGGAGGAAGAAAATCCGAAAGGATTTGATGAAAAAAAAGGATACTGGCCCCTAAGAAAAGATTTTGAAGACCCTATCAACATGATAAAATTATAATAGGCACATGTACAATCAAACTGAAATAATTAAAGATACCAGCGAATTAGGTGCCGAAGGCGAATTGGTTATTAATATGGGGCCTCAACACCCTGCCACCCATGGTGTACTTCATTTGGTAGTGACTTTAAATGGAGAAACGATAAAAAAAATCGAACCGCATTTAGGATACATCCACCGCTCTATTGAAAAAATGTGCGAGAGTTTAACCTATCGCCAATTTATATACGTGACCAGCAGAATGGATTATTTATCTTCCCATATTAATAATTTAGGCTGCGCATTATTAGTTGAAAAAGGAATGGCCATTGAAGTACCTGATCGCGCTAAATATATTCGCGTTATTTTGAGCGAATTAACCCGTATTGCTTCTCATGAATTGTGGTTAGGTGCGATGGCGATGGACTTAGGTGCTTTTACTCCTTTTTTCTACGCCTTTAGAGAAAGAGAAATGATTACTGATATTATGGAAGATACTTGCGGTGCAAGATTAACCATGAACTATATTGTTCCAGGTGGATTGATGTATGATATTCACCCCGATTTTCAAAAGAAGGTGAAAGCATTTATCACTCAATTCAAATCTAAGGTAACAGAGTACGAAGATTTAGTCACCAACAATGTTATTTTTCAAAGCAGAACCAAGGGGGTAGGTATATTAAGTGCTGAAGATGCCATTTCTTATGGTTGCACTGGGCCTGTTGCTCGTGCAAGTGGAGTAAGTTGTGATATTAGAAAACTATACCCTTACGAAGTATATGATAAAGTAGAGTTTGATGAAGTATTAGAAACAGCAGGCGATTCATTCGCGCGTTACATAGTGCGTGTGAAAGAAATGAATCAATCTATCCGCATTATTGAACAATTAATTGACAATATTCCAGAGGGTGATTTTGTTGGCAAAACAAAAAATGTTTTAAAATTACCTAAAGGGGAATTTTATACAAGAGTAGAAACGGCAAGAGGAGAATTTGGGGTGTATATAGTAAGCGAAGGCGGTACGACTCCACACAGAATTAAATTTAGATCTCCAGGATTTTCTAATTTATCTGTATTAAATCATATTGCTGCAGGAAGTAAGATTGGAGATTTAATGGCAAGTATGGGTACTTTGGATTTAGTGATACCCGATATTGATAGATAGTAGTGCGTTGATAAATGAATTTTAGTTAGACCTATATATAAATAGATTAAGCATGTTTAGTTTAGAAGGAATTACAACCAATGTTCAAGATTGGTTATTTATGAAGTTCAATCCCACATTGGCATTGGCTATGGAATGTGTGATTGTTATTTTATTGGCCATTAGTTTATTTGCCATCTTAGGTTTGGTATTGGTACTCATGGAAAGAAAAGTAGCTGCGCATATTCAAATTCGCTTAGGGCCTAATAGGGTTGGGCCAGGCGGTATGTTTCAAACGGTAGCCGATACCTTGAAATTAATAATGAAAGAAGGCTTGGTGCCTGACCTGGCAGATAAGTTTTTATTTAACCTGGCTCCTTTTGTAGTGATGATGGTGGGTATGTTATTATTAGCCCCTATTGCCTTTGCAAAGAATTTTCAAATTTGGGATATTAATATTGGAGTATTATATATCTCCTCTGTTTCTTCTTTATCAGTAATTGGTATTTTAATGGCAGGCTGGGCTAGTAATAATAAATATTCTTTATTAGGTGCCATGCGCAGTGGTGCTCAAATAGTAAGCTATGAATTGTCTGCCGGTTTTGCCGTTTTAACTATTGTAGTTCTTACGGGCAGTTTACAACTTTCAGAAATTGTTAATGCACAACAAAACGGTTGGTGGATTTTTAAAGGACATATCCCTGCAGTCATTGCCTTTGTATTATATATTATTGCAGTTACAGCCGAAACCAATCGTGCACCTTTTGACTTAGCCGAAGCAGAATCAGAATTAACTGCTGGTTTTCATACCGAATATTCAGGAATGCGTTTTGCCTTATTCTTTTTAGCAGAATACATCAACATTTTTATTGTATGCGCTATTGGAGCTACTTTGTTTTTTGGCGGTTGGATGCCATTACATATTGGCAATTGGGAAGCTTTTAATCATATCATGGATTATATTCCTTCTTCGGTTTGGTTTATGGGAAAAACTTTCTTCCTTATCTTTTTAATCATGTGGTTTAGATGGACTTTCCCAAGATTGCGTGTAGATCAATTATTGAATTTAGAATGGAAATATTTATTACCCATAAGTTTGTTTAACCTTTTACTAGTTGCAGTGATTGCTATATTAGGTTGGCATTTTTAATATTAAATGAATTAGAAACATGTTTTTGAAAGATTATATATCAGACGTAGTAAACGGCGTAAGTTCTTTATTAAAAGGAATGCGTAAGACAGGTTATTACTTTACGCATCCCAAAGAAATAATTACAGAGCAATACCCCGACAACCGTGCCACCTTATTATTATCAGAAAGGTTTAAGGGAGAAGTAGTGATGCCACATGATGCCAACAATGAGCATACATGCACAGGTTGCACTGCCTGTGAATTGGCCTGCCCGAATGGTACCATTAAAGTAGTAACCAAGTTTGAAGTTTCGCCAGAAGGAAAAAAGAAAAAAGCCATTGATGCTTTAGTCTATCGCTTAGAACTATGTACGATGTGTAATTTATGCATAGTGGCCTGCCCAAGTGATGCCATTAAAATGGCACCTAATTTTGAGCACAGTGTATTTGATAGAACCAAATTAACCAAAGTATTAAATCAACCAGGATCTAAAATAAGGGAGGGAATAGAATAATGAATACATCAGCCATTATATTTTACGCCATTGCTACCCTTATACTAGGGGCAGCATTACTAGCCGTAACCTCACTCAAAATATTTAGATCCGCCATTTGGTTGTTATTTTCATTAGTAGGCATTGCCGCACTTTATTTTTGGATGCAAGTTGAATTTATTGCAGCCATACAAATAGTGGTGTATGTGGGTGGCATTGTGGTCCTAATTATCTTCTCTATTTTCTTAACCCAACAATCAGGAAAAGAAATGGCCAAGCCTGCCACTGGTAAAATTATTTTTTCTGCCCTGGCTGCCTTATTAGGAACTGCTTTTACAATAAACCTAATCAATCATTACGGATTCAATACCCTATCAGCTTTACCTTTTAATTCTAGCGTAAGTGAAATTGGTATGCAAATGCTTAGCACTACCTCACATGGTTTTATCTTGCCTTTTGAAGTAGTGAGTATGTTGTTATTAGCTGCGATGGTGGGTTGTATTGTTATTGCAATGAAGCCTACAGCAGCGAATATTGTTCACCTAAATAATAAGGAGGATTAATACCATGAACGAAATACCCTTAACCCATATTCTTTTTGTAAGCACAGCCTTATTTTTTATTGGCATGTATGGTTTGTTTACAAGAAGAAATATTATTACCATGCTCATGTCTATTGAGCTGATGTTAAATAGCGTGAATATTAATTTTGTTGCCTTTAATAAATATTTATTCCCTGATAAATTAGACGGATTGTTTTTCTCTTTATTTATCATCACTATTGCAGCAGCGGAAGCGGCAGTAGCCATTGCCATTATCATTAATTTATATCGCAGCCATCAATCCATTGATGTAGACGATGCAACAGAAATGAAATTTTAATTATTATGTCAAACTATTTATATATACTTTGGATTCCTTTATTACCGCTTGCTACTTTTGTGGTATTGGGTTTATTCGGACGCAAATACTTTGCTAAATCAGCAGGTATCATAGGAACTGCTTCCTTATTAACTTCTACCCTACTATCTTTTGTAGCTGCAAAGCAATACTTTTTTGAAGATGGCAAGGTAAATGGGGTGTATCAAAAAATTATCGCTTTAAAATATACTTGGTTACAATTTAGCCCTAACGTTTCTATTGACATGGGTGTAATTGTAGATCCTATTTCAGTGATGATGCTCATTGTAGTAACTTCTGTTTCCTTGATGGTACATGTATTTAGCTTAGGCTATATGAAAGGAGAAGAACGCTTTGCTACTTATTATGCCTTCTTGTCTTTATTTACCTTCTCTATGTTGGGTCTTATTTTATCCGTCAATATATTCCAAGTATATATGTTCTGGGAGCTAGTGGGGGTATCTAGCTTCTTATTAATTGGTTACTACTTTAATAAACCTTCGGCAGTGGCTGCTTCTAAAAAAGCATTCATTGTAACACGCTTTGCCGATTTAGGATTCTTAATTGGTATTTTAATCATTGGCTTTTACGGAGGCACTTTAGATATTGGATTATTAATTGAAAAATTTACATCAGCACAATCACCTGAATTTATAAGTATTACCACTGCTAGTTTCTTAGGCGCAAGTATGCTTACTTGGGGATTGGTTTTAATATTTATGGGTGGTGCAGGAAAATCGGCCATGTTCCCTTTGCATATTTGGTTACCTGATGCCATGGAAGGTCCCACACCTGTATCTGCTTTAATACACGCAGCTACGATGGTAGTGGCAGGGGTATATTTAGTAGCTCGATTATTTCCTGTGTACTCTATGGATGAAGCTGCTTTAACTATTGTAACTTATGTAGGTGCTTTTTCTGCTTTATTGGCTGCAGTAATTGCGTGTACACAAACCGATATCAAACGCGTACTAGCTTATTCCACCATGTCACAAATTGGCTACATGATGTTTGCTTTAGGCGTTTCAAAAAATGGCGGCGAAAATGGATTGGGTTATATGGCTTCTATGTTTCATTTATTTACCCATGCATTTTTTAAGAGTTTATTATTCTTAGGCGCGGGTTCGGTGATACATATGGTGCATAGCAACGAAATGAAAGATATGGGTGGCTTAAGAAAATTAATGCCTATCACTCATGCTGCTTTTTTAATTGCTTGTTTGGCCATTGCAGGTATTCCTCCTTTTGCAGGATTTTTTAGCAAGGAAGAAATATTAACGGCTGCTTTCCATGAAAATAAATTGATTTATGGAGTGGCTTTATTTACCGCTGCCTTAACTAGTTTTTATATGTTCCGTTTGTACTTTAATATCTTCTGGAGCAAAGATGCTGCTGTAAAAGCACATCATAGCGCAGGTCATGATGACGCGCATGACCATGGCGAAGGCACTTGGACCATGAAATTGCCTTTAATGATACTAGCTGCTTGCGCAGTGGGTGTAGGTTTTATTCCTTTCTCTCAATTCATCAGTTCCGACGGCGCCCCTTTAGAAACCCATATAGATGTGGTATTTTCTATTGCACCTGTGACACTTTCAATTCTTGCCATCTTGCTTTCGGCTAGTTTTTATAAGTCGCATAATGCAAAATCAGATAAAGCAGTGGCTTTCTTTGGTGGTTTTTATAGAGCAGCTTATAAGAAATTTTATGTGGATGAATTGTATTTATTTATCACTAAAAAAATAGTCTTCCCTTTAATAGGACAACCTATTGCCTGGGCAGATAGAAATATAGTAGATGGTTTCATGTTGTTATTAGCCAATACCACTGCAAAAATTTCAACAGCGATTAAAGGATTACAATCGGGTAAGGTTCAAAACTATGCCTTGTATTTCTTTGGAGGTGTATTGGCTTTATCGGTATTATTTATTTATATCTGGAAATAAAATATTTATATGAATTTATCTTTGTTAATCTTATTGCCTTTGCTAACTGCACTACTCATATTAGTGAGTAAGCAATTGGCGCAAATAAGAGTTATTGGATTAGTGGGGTCATTGGCTCAATTGGGTGCTGCAGGCTGGTTATTAAAATTGTATATGGATCAAAGAGCTGCAGGCAATGCTGCTACACATTTATTTGAATCCAATACTGTTTGGTTTAAAGCATTAAATATTAATTACCATATTGGCATAGATGGTATCTCATTAGCCATGATATTATTAACCTCTCTAATTGTAGTAGCAGGTATTTTAGTTTCATGGACTATGGAGAAGTTGAGCAAAGAGTATTTCTTCTTACTAGTGTTATTAAGCATGGGTGCTTATGGTTTCTTTATCTCTTTAGATTTATTTACTTTATTTTTCTTTTTAGAAGTAGCCGTGATTCCTAAATTCTTATTAATTGGTATTTGGGGTAGTGGTAAAAAAGAAAACAGTGCTATGAAATTGGCTTTAATGTTGATGGCAGGATCTGCACTCGTATTTGTTGGATTAATGGGCATTTATTATAACACGCACACATTTGATATGGTGGAAATAGGAAGAATGGGCATTGCTTTAGGTGTGCAAAAATTCTTCTTTCCTTTCTTATTCTTAGGTTTTGGCATCTTTGCAGCTTTATTTCCATTTCATACTTGGGTACCCGATGGTCACGCTTCAGCTCCCACTGCAGCTTCTATGTTTTTAGCAGGTATCTCTATGAAACTAGGAGGCTATGGTTGTTTACGCATGGCGGCTTTAATGCCCGATGCGGCTCATAGTTATTCATGGATCATTATTTTACTAGCCACCATTGCTATTATATATGGTGCCTTTGCTACCATGATGCAGACCGATTTAAAATACATTAATGCGTATTCCTCTATCAGCCATTGCGGATTTGTAATTTTAGGCATTGGCATGTTAAATAAAACTTCTATTAATGGCGCAGTCATTCAAATGGTTTCTCATGGATTAATGACCGCCTTATTTTTCGCCGCTATTGGCATGATTTATTCCAGAACACATACCAGAATGGTGGCACAATTAGGGGGTTTATTAAAAGCCATGCCATTTATCTCCACGGTGTTTGTGATTGCAGGTTTATGTTCTTTAGGCTTACCAGGCTTTAGTGGATTTGTGGCCGAGATGACGGTGTTTATGGGCTCCTGGCAAAACCCAGATGGGGTGTATCGTATCGCCACTGTTATTTCTGCAGCTTCTATTGTAGTCACTGCAGTGTATATATTAAGAGCTACCGGCAAAACCATTATGGGCCCTATCTCTGATGAACATGCCTTATTACCTGATGCCACTTGGAACGAAAAATTAGCAGCAGGCTTATTAATAGTTGGGATTTTAATTATTGGATTGGCCCCATTTTTAATTAATCAATTAATTATGCCTACCACCGATTTTTTAATGATTAACATTGACAAAGCCCTTACCCTTAAATAATTTAGCATAATGTCATCTACTATTTTTATATTATTAAGACAAGAACTTTTATTAAGCCTACTTATATTCCTACTGCTATTTATAAAAATTGGTAAAGAGAGAAGCAATGAAAGTATTTTAAACTTAATTAATATTTTATTATTTGTAAACCTAGCTTCAGGCTTATTTGGTATGAGCGAAGGGGGTGCTTTTAATGGCATGTTTACGACCAATGCCTTTATAGTCCTAGAAAAAAATATATTAAACTTGGCAATGCTTCTTATTTCCATGCAATCCTACGCATGGTTAAAGAATCATAAGCAGTTGGCTGAATATTACTTACTGTTATTTACTTCTTTACTAGGGATGTTCTTTATGATTTCTAGCGGCAACTTATTAATGTTTTATCTAGGACTAGAAATGAGTACCATTCCTTTAGCTGCAGCAGCTAATTTCGATTTGGCTAAAAGAAAATCTTCCGAAGCGGCTATGAAATTAATATTGTCTTCTGCTTTTTCTTCCGGTATCTTACTCATGGGCATTTCTTTTTTATATGGAACAAGCGGTACACTAAGTTTTGACATCTTAACAGCGCATATAAGCAATAACCCTATGCAATTGTTTGGGTTCATCTTATTAGTATCAGGTTTTGCTTTTAAAATATCAGCAGTTCCTTTTCACCTATGGACAGCCGATGTATACGAAGGCGCTCCAGTAGCAGTTACAGCCTTTTTATCGGTGGTGTCTAAAGCGGCGGTGCTATTTACTTTTACTTCTATCTTATATAAAGTATTCACACCTATTGCCACGGTATGGTATGGTGTATTGGTAGTGTTATCGGTGGCCACTATTTTAATTGGAAATTTATTCGCCTTAAGACAGGATAATTTCAAACGCTTTCTTGCCTTTTCTTCTATTGCGCAGGTAGGTTTTATCTTAATTGGTATTTCAGGAAGTTCACAAACAGGATCTGCCTCTTTAGTATACTTTGTTTTAATTTATGTGTTCTCTAATTTAGCCGCTTTTGGTGTGGTATCGGTGGTAAGTGCTTTAGCAGGTAAAGAAAATATTTCAGACTTTAAAGGCTTTTATAAAACCAACCCGTTTTTATCTTGGGTATTAACCATTGCACTCTTTTCATTAGCAGGGGTTCCGCCTACTGCAGGCTTTTTTGGAAAATTATTTTTAATGATGGCAGGCGCTGCTAAAGAAAATTATGGTTTGATTACTTTTGCTGCCTTAAACATGGTAATTTCTTTTTATTATTATTTAAAAGTAGTGAAAGCCGTTTTCATGGAAGAAAATGAACAACCTATTCAAAAGCTAAGCGTTCCTGCTATTACTAAATTGGCTATGTACATCTGTATTGTAGGTATTATAATAACAGGATTAGCTAGTATGGTATACGATTATATTTATTCACTAAGTATTGGCATGTAAAAAATAGTTTTATGGCGATTAATAAGAACCACGAATTTGAAGATTTAGGTACAAGCAAATGTGCCATTGTAGAAAAAAATGCAAGTGCTGAAAGAGTTGCCTTTTTAAAAAAAATATTGGAATTCAATAAATACCAAGTAGTGGTAGTGGATAGCCCTGCCCCTAAAGCTGCGCCTGCTGCACCGGTGGTTTCTCCAGTAACAGAAGGTGAAGCACCTGCACCAACGCCTGCTGTTCCTGCAGCTCCAATAGCTCCTCCAGCTCCCACTACATTTACAATAGGTGTAACCGATTTATGTTTTAATGCGACCAATGCCATTTTTGGCCGTCAGTTAAAAACTGCCGATGGACATATTGTATCACTTGCTTATTGGCAAGAAAAAGAAGCGGTATCAAGCGATGAGATACCTTATTTTGACAATGTGAAATAGACACTCAAAAACTTTATAGCAAGACTGCCAGTCCCATTACTTGGGACTGGCTTCTACCGTATTGGACTTACCCAAAATACTATAGCAAGACTGCCAGTCCCATTACTTGGGACTGGCTACTACCGTATTGGACTTACCCAAAGCCTTTCAAAATCAAACTTCGTTTGCTTTTGTCTTTTTTTATTCTCATCAGCTTACACAAGCAAGCTTGTGACGCTGCCTCAAATAAAAAAAGCCTGTCCCGAGAAATCGGGACAGGCTTTGTAGCCTCGCCAAGAATCGAACTTGGATTTGGAGTTTCGGAAACTCATGTACTATCCATTATACTACGAGGCTATTGGACAAATTTAAGAAAAATTAATTAGAAGGAATAGACTTAGGCCCGCCGCAACAATACGCGAATAGCAGCAGGTAAGAATATGTGAGTGGGCAGGGAGCGCATAATTTGAATGTCTTCAAAAATATTGGAAGTATTAGATAGAAATTTAAACACAGTAGCAGCCTTATTTTTGGCAAAAATGCGTTTAAATATTTCGGCCCCTTCCATTTTATGGTGGAATAGGACATACAGTAATACCGCATCGTAAAATTGATGCCTAGTGTTATGCACTTGCGCTTGAATGGGTTGTCCATTTTCCAATTGTTGCACTATATTTTTACATTGCAATTGAATAAACTGAAAAGCATACCCCGTACTTGCTTTGATGGCTGCTCCTAAAGCGCCAATAGCATAAATTGGATCTTGAAAATTGCTCAAAGACAATTGGGTCATAGGTATAGCCCCTATTTCTTCATGAGCAATTGAATAGCGCTGTCCTGGAAACTCATTGGCTAAATAAGTATTCAACACTTGATCATATTCTGCTATGCTCAAAACATTTTCAGAAAATATAGTATACTCCACTAAGGCTTCCTTTTCATTTAAGGGCAATTGATACATAAACGCAGTGGCACTTTGTTGAGGGACATTAAAATCCATCAATTTAGCAATAGAAGTATTAAATACTTCCTTTTCAAATTGTACTATCCTTCCCTTAAAATGTTGCCATAAAAAAGGCGCTTTCTTAAAACTGGAATCATTCCTTTGTATTGATTGCGAGTAAGCAGCGGCTGTTGCTAATTGATTCATTTGAAAAGGCAACAAACTAGAAAAAATATAGTTCCCAGTAGCAGCACCTCCTTCCCATTCAATGGTAGCTCCTTTACTCGTATTTGATAGATCAAGGACTTTGATGTCTAGTATAATGGCTTCTTGAAAATGAATATTGGACTTCAATTTTGCTTTACTTAGAATAGCATTGTAAAAATCAATCCCCTGAATCATTTTATAGGTAAATGGTGTGGTAGAAAGCTCCTTATTAAAACCTTTTGCATGTATAGAAATGGTATCCCAATGATGATGGACTAAATTTTCAAAAGCACCTGGTTCTTTTTCCCAAAAGCACCAAGTACGATCATTGGTTTTTTGAAAAGACTTATCAATGACTAAAATGGATTTCGAAGATAAGCCTGAGGATTCCATTAAATAATGTAATAAAGATAATCCCGCCCCGCCGGCTCCTGCTATAATATAGTCGTAGCTTGCTAAATTTGTATTAGAAGTTAGAGCATTACTCATTGCTTTGTAAGGCTTCGTCTCTGCGCACTTTATCCCAATATTTTTTTGCTACGATTAACATACCGAAGCTTTCGCTATCTTCTTTATGTAAATGCTTATGATGCATTTTATGTGCCCAACGAATGGCTTTAATATAACGACTATTAGATTTAGTAAACCACTTAATTCTTTGGTGTATAATTACTTCATGTACAATAAAATAAGCAAAGCCATACATAGCTACCCCTGTTCCTATGCCTGCAATCCACAAAGGACCTACGAAATTGCCATAGAAAATACAAGCCATGCTAGGAATGGCAAATATTAGAAAAAAGGCATCATTCTTTTCAAAAAAATGTCCAGTGGGTTGATGATGGTCTTCGTGTAAATACCATAAAAAACCATGCATTACATAACGGTGGGTTAACCAAGTAATCCCTTCCATAATACAAAAAGTAAGTAAGGTCACTAATATAAACATCATAAAATCCATTTTTATTAAATTATACAACAAATTTACTACAACAAATTCAACTGACTACGTAATGCTGCCTTTGCTACAATAAATATTTTACCAGGAGTAGGAATTCTAATTCTGGTTTTTAAAATAGCATCTGGTTGCGTTTTTTTTATTTTTTTAAACAAAGAATAATAATATTTAAAAGCTACATACACACCAAATCTAGCTTTCAAAGGTAGCATTTTAATTCCTTTTAATGCTTCTTCAAAATCAGCTTGTATGTCCGCTTCTATCATTGCTTTGTCTGATAAAGTAAAATTAGAAAAATCACAATTGGGAAAATACATTCTATCCAATCCCTCAAAATCGGCCTTGATGTCCCTTAAGAAATTGACTTTCTGAAAGGCTGCCCCTAAATGTTTAGCCGATGGTTTTAATTTTTCAAATTGTTCCATATTGCCCTCACAAAAAATATGCAAACACATTAAACCCACTACTTCTGCACTACCATAGATATAAGTTTGATAAGTGGATAGGTCATACTTTTGCTTACCCAAATCCATTTCCATACTTACTAAAAAAGCTTCTAATAAGTTAGCATCAATTTTATACTTTTTAAATGTCAATTGGAAACGATGTAATATCGGATTCAAACTTATGCCTTGCTCCAAGGCCAAATAAGTATCTTTTTTAAATTGCGCAAATAAAGCGGCCTTGTCATAATCATGAAAAGTATCCACTATTTCATCGGCAAATCTAACAAAGCCATATATATCATAAATAGGTTGACGCAAATCTGCATTCAATAACTTAATAGCAGAAGAAAAACTAGAACTATACAATAGTGTAGTGGTTTTACTGCTTAAGCCAGTGACTTCATTGTATAGTTGTAAATCAGACATTTTTAGGATGTAAATTTATATAATTTTTATCAATCAATTCTGCCACCACTTCCCCACTTATTAAACTTGGTGGCACCCCGGGCCCGGGTACTGTTAATTGGCCAGTATAATATAAGTTTTTTACTTTTTTACTTTTGCAAGAGGGCTTTAATATAGCTGTTTGTAAAAGGGTATTGGCAAGGCCATAAGCATTGCCCTTAAAAGAATGATAATCACTCTTAAAATCGGAAATAGCATAGGATCTTTTATACACTATGGACTCCGCAATGGATTGGCCCCATCTTTCCTCTAATCGCGCTATGAGTTCATTAAAATATTTGTCTCGAACTTCCTCTGTGTCTCCTTCTAAACCCGCAGCTACCGGTATCAATAAAAATAAATTTTCACTGCCCTGAGGCGCTACCGTGGGGTCGGTGACAGAAGGCACAGAAGCATAAAACAAGGGCTTGCTTGGCCAACTAGGTGCTGTATAAATTTCTTTACCATGAATGGCAAAGTCGGTATCAAAAAATAAAGAATGATGCGTTACACCAGTTAGTTTTTTATTCAATCCAACATAATACAATAATGAACTTGGTGCCATGGTACGGGTATCCCAATAACTAGTAGTATAAGATTGATATTTAGTTGTTAATAGATTTGTTTCAATATGATGATAATCACCAGCGCCTATAACTACCTCAAATTCATAATGCTTTTGTTCGCCTGTTACATTTGATTTAGTTAAGCAAGATTTGGCTAACCCATTGACTATATCAATTTGCAAAGCCTCTTCATTGAAATGAAATTGAACGCCTTGCGCTACAGCGGTATCATACATAGCTTGTACAATACTATACATACCAAATTCTGGATACCAAGTACCTCCTTTAATATCTGCATAGTTCATTAAGCTATATAAGGCAGGGGTATTTTGTGGAAGTGCTCCTAAAAATAAAACAGGGAACTCCATTAAGGTTTGAATGTAAGGATGTTTGAAAAAACGAGCTACATGTTTTTTCATAGATTGAAATACATCTAATTTAAAAACCCCTTTAATTAAATCTATGTCTATAAATTCTTTTATAGATATGCCTGGTTGATGTACTAGTTTACCCACACCTACCTCATATTTAAATTTAGCCTCTTCCATGAATTGATCCAAAGCCTTGGCTGCACCGGGTTCTACGCTTTCTAACAAAGCGGCTAGTTCAGAATAATTCGCTGGCATATCCCAATGCGTTTGATCAAAGTAAACGCGGTAAGAGGGGTCTAGTCGTTTTAATTTGTAAAAATCGGAAACTTTTTTTCCAAATGAATTAAAATATCTTTCAAAAACATCAGGCATCCAGTACCAACTTGGCCCCATGTCAAAAGTAAAACCTTGTGCTTCAAATTTTCTAGCCCTTCCTCCTGGCAAATTGTGCTTTTCAATAACAGTTACACTCCATCCTTTTTTGGCTAAAAAAGTAGCTACAGACATGCCAGCAAAACCAGCACCTATCACCAAAGCTTTTTTAGTTGGAGATTTCATTTAATTAGTATCGTTGTATTTTCTGTTTTAATATTTTTCTTGCAAAGTGAATTCGACTTTTAATGGTGCCTAAGGGTTCATTTAACACGTCTGCAATTTCATTGTACTTATAGCCCTCAAAGTATAAATTAAAGGGCGTTCTAAATAGTTCAGGCAAATCATATATTAGTTGCTTCACTTCTCTCAAATTTAAGTTAGTCACACCATCATTCAAAACCTTTGTTCGAGTTTGATCAATTAAAAAATCATTAGGCGAATTGTCTAATACCACCGATTGTTTTGAACGCTTGCGATAATCATTAATAAATATATTACGCATAATGGTATACAACCAAGCTTTAATATTGGTACCCACATTATATTTGTCTTTATTGGACAAAGCTCTGTACAAAGTTTCTTGGAATAGATCCTTAGCAGACTCATGATCCTTGGTCAAATTAATGGCAAAGGGTTTCAAAAAATCGGCATTTTCAGTTAGCAATAGGGTGAATTCGGCAGTTGACATAAAATTCTGTTTAACTTTTAAGTAAGTGAAGCTAAACATAATTATTACTAAAATCAATTATTTTGTTTAATTTTTATATTAATTTCTTAAACAATTCCAAAATTGGTAAGTCGGTTTGATGTTTGGATTACATATTTAAACATATGTAATTGATTATTAGCTATTTAATAAAATATTCTAATAAATTGTATAAAATGTCCCTTTTGGGGGAGGCACTCGAAATTAGATAGATTGTATGAACTGAAGGGTATCAATCAAACTTCTCTTTAACTGAATCCCTGCGGGAACGGGCCCTTTATAATCTTGAATCAACTGGCCAGATAAAATGATGGAAGATCCTTTACTAAATTCAGCCAGCTGATTGATAAATTTATCAAACTTAAACTTTTTGGCCGGCAAGGTTAAATGAGAAAATAAATAATCAACCTTATTTGTTTTTACTAAGTATTCAAGATCTACCATAGGTACATTAGCCCCTAAGTAGTCTACATATACTCCATTTAGCTTTAACAAAAAATGTACAAACAAAAGACCAATTTCATGATACTCTGCCTCGGGTAAAAATAAGATAACTCTTTTAGTATATTTAGTTATAGGGGGCAATTTCTCAATGCCATAAATAATTTTTTGTCTTAGTACATTGGTGGCTAAATGTTCTTGTGCAGGATTAATATGGTTAGTAACCCATAATATACCTACCCTTTCTAAAAAAGAGAAGATAATTTCATTAATAGTTTTTTCAATTCCTTTTTGTGCAATATAAATATCTAATTGCTGCTCGAAACCAAGCATGTTCATGGAAACCATCTCCTTAATCAAATTATTTACTACTCGCTCTTTTTGGGCATCTAGCTGATTAATTGAAAGAATTTTTTCTTCCATTTGCTCCGAAGTCATCTTATCAATATGGGATATCTTAAACCCGTATTTATTTAAAAGCGATACGTTCAATATAGTCTTCAATTCATTAGATGAATACGTCCTAATATTGGTGGTGGTACGCGAGGGTTGCAAAAATTGATAGCGCTGCTCCCAAATACGGATCGTATGGGCTTTGATACCTGAAATTTGCTCTAAATCTTTGATTGAATAAGATGACATACCATATAGAACAATAGTTTATTAAAATTGTTCATCATTTTATAAAAAAAAGGGGAATGTCTACTACAAATAAAGAAATAATACGGTAAAACTTACTTCTTTAAGGTTCTCAAGTATTCACCATACCCGCTTTTAGCATACTTATCGGCCAATACCAATAATTGAGTTTTATCTATAAAACCCATACGATAAGCTACTTCCTCTATGCATCCTACTTTTTGGCTTTGTCGCTTTTCTATTACCCTAACAAATTCACAAGCGTCCGCATAAGAATCAAAAGTACCAGTATCCAACCAGGCCGTTCCACGGTTCATAATACCTACTTGTAATTCCTTTTTTTGCAAATATACTTTATTGACATCTGTAATTTCATATTCTCCTCTTGGAGAAGCAGGAATATTTTTTGCTATTTCAACCACCTGGTTATCATAAAAATACAATCCAGGTACTGCGTAATTGGATTTAGGTTGCTTAGGTTTTTCTTCTAAGGAAATGGCATTATTGTTTGCGTCAAATTCTACCACACCATAACGCTCTGGATCATTTACTTCATAAGCAAACACAGCAGCGCCTGCTACATCATTAAAAGATTGTACCAGCTTACTAAAGCCAGCACCATAAAATATATTATCGCCTAAAATTAAAGCTACTTTATCCTTGCCAATAAATTCGGCACCAATCACAAATGCCTGTGCCAAACCATTCGGAACGGCTTGCACTGCATAATGAAAAGAACAGCCTATTTCGGATCCATCGCCTAATAATCTTTTAAATTGATCATTGTCTTCGGGCGTAGTAATAATTAATATTTCTTTGATGCCCGCTAATAACAAAACAGACAAAGGATAATAAATCATTGGCTTATCATAGATAGGCATCAATTGCTTACTAATTCCTTTGGTAATAGGATACAATCTAGTACCCGAACCGCCTGCTAATATGATTCCTTTCATTTTAATAATTTATATTTTAACCAATACTTTTTTTGTAGGTCGCAAATGATTGTAAAACTTTATCCTTTGCAGATAATAACAATTCCGAAGTGGGTACCCTCCAATCTATATTTAAATCTACATCATTGTATAAAATTCCTACTTCTTTAGATGGGTCATAAAATTCATCGCACTTATAAAAAAAAGTAGCCGCCTCACTTAATACCACAAAACCATGCGCAAATCCTTTGGGTATAAAAAATTGTTTATGGTTATCTGCCGTTAATTCAATGGTAAAATGCTGGCCAAAAGTAGGCGATCCGATTCTAACATCTACTGCTACATCTAAAACAGCACCTTCTAAAACCCTTACCAGCTTTGACTGAGCAGCTGCACCCGACTGCATGTGCAAACCTCTTAATACTCCTTTTTGTGATCTGGATTGATTGTCTTGTACAAAATTAATTTGCAACCCAGTGGCTTCAGCAAATTGCTTTTGATGATAGGTTTCAAAAAAATAACCACGGGCATCTCCATGCACTGTATCGTGAATGATAAAACAATCTTTTAAGGGGGTGGCTTCTATTTTCATTGATCTAATTATCTGTTATCGTACATTGAATTGTAATATTGTTGATAGGCCCCGCTGGTTACATTCTCTAACCAAGCCCCATTGCTCAAGTACCAATCGATGGTGGCTGCCAAGCCTTCTTCAAAAGTAACCGAAGGACTCCATCCTAGTTCTTTATTTAATTTAGTGGCGTCAATAGCATACCTACGGTCATGTCCTGGCCTATCTTTTACATAAGTAATTAATTTTTCACTTTCTCCTTTGGCTCTTCCTAGCTTCGCATCCATTTGAGCACACATTACTTTTACTAAATCAATATTGGTCCATTCGTTAAAGCCACCAATATTATAAGTATCTCCATTTTTTCCTTGATGAAATATTAAATCAATCGCACGTGCATGATCAATTACATACAACCAATCGCGCGTGTATAAACCATCGCCATATACTGGCAATGCTTTTTTATTGATAATATTATGTATAAATAAAGGAATTAATTTCTCTGGAAAATGATTAGGACCATAATTATTAGAACAATTAGAAACCACATAAGGTAGGTGATAGGTTTCTCCATAAGCACGCACAAAATGATCACTCGCTGCTTTACTTGCAGAATAAGGTGAGTTAGGATCATAGGCAGTGGTTTCTTTAAACAATCCTTCTTTGCCTAAACTTCCATATACTTCATCCGTAGAAATATGATAAAATAAATGATCTCTATTTTTCTCCCAACCCCCTTCATGCGCTTTTTCATAACTTAAATCTCCTTTCCAATATTCTTTAGCTGTATTTAATAAATTCACGGTGCCAATTACATTGGTATATACAAAGTCTAAAGGTGAAACAATGGATCTATCTACATGGGATTCTGCTGCCAAATGAATGACATCGGTGATAGCATGTTTTTCAAAAATTGTTTTAAGTGCATCGGCCTCTAAAATATTGGCTTTTACAAAATGATAATTAGGTGCTTTTTCGATATCCTTTAAATTTTCCAAATTACCCGCATAGGTCAATGCATCTAAATTAAAGATTTGATACTGAGGATATTTAGTCACCATTAAGCGCACTACATGCGAACCTATAAAGCCCGCCCCACCTGTAATTAATATGTTTTTTTGCATCTGAACTTGTATCTTACAAAGATATTAAAAGACTATGAGCCAGCAAAGATATTATTCATTAGATGTTTTTAGAGGCGCAACAGTAGCATTAATGATTTTAGTGAACAATCCTGGTTCTTGGGCATCAATTTTCAGCCCATTGGAGCATGCCAGTTGGCACGGATGCACCCCTACCGATTTAGTTTTTCCTTTCTTTTTATTCGCAGTAGGTAACGCCTTATGCTTTGTGATGCCAAAATTACAAAATGCAAGCGCTGCAAAATTTTGGAGTAAAATTATTAAACGTACCCTATTAATTTTTACCATTGGATTATTTTTAAATTGGAGCCCTTTTGTAAAATGGTCTGATGCTGGCTTGATTTTTAAGCCCTGGGAAAATGTGCGCATTTTTGGAGTGTTGCAACGTATTGCACTTTGTTATTTTTTTGCTTCTATTATTATTTATTATGGCCGTTCTCGTATTGCCCTTTTTATAGGCATGATGATTTTAGTAATTTATTGGGTACTCAGTTATGCATTAGGCGCAGCAGGACATCCATTTAGTTTATCCGGTTATTTCGGCAATACCATTGATCAATCCATAATTGGCATTAACCATTTGTATAAAGGAGAAGGCGTCCCTTTTGATCCAGAAGGTTTAACAAGTACACTGCCGGCAATTGTACAAGTGATATTTGGTTTTTTAGTGGGCGAATACATTCAACTCAAAGGAAAAAATTACGAAATGTTAGCACAATTGCTATTAACAGGTGTGCTGCTTGTTTTGGTTGGTTATATTTGGGATTTTAGTTTTCCTATCAATAAAAAAATATGGACCAGTAGTTATGTATTGTATACTTCTGGATTAGCGATGATTACTCTGGGTATGTTAATTTATTTGCTAGAATTTAAAAATGCCAAAGGAAAATGGAGCCAGTTTTTTGATGTGTTTGGAAAGAATCCATTATTTGTTTTTGTCCTAAGCGGATTTTTACCTCGTATTTTAGCTTTGTTAAGATGGGTAGATTATGTAGACGCAGATGGCAAGTCCATATACACTTCCGCATTACCTTGGTTTTACGAGCATATTTGTAAAAATGTAGCAAGTGATTTGCGCATTGGTTCTTTCCTCTATGCCTTATGCATCATTGCATTTTTTGGCATCCTATCTTATTACTTAGATAAAAAGAAGATTTACATTAAAGTGTAATTAAAGTATAAAGGAGTGAAAATATTTACTTAAACAGTTCCTCCGCTTTGGCAATATTTTCTGGTTTACCCACATCTAATAATAATCCATCACTGTGATCATAAAAACCAATAGTATTGGAAGAGGCTACTTGCAAATAGGCATCTATCAAAGAGAATTTGCCAGTTAAATTTAATACTTTATAAAAAGAACTGTGAATGATTTGAATACCGCTAAACGCTTTGGCTACAATGGTTTCAGAGTTTAATATTTTATTTGACACATTGGACCATTTTTCTTCCCCTGTACTATTATTTTTCCAACCTACTAATTTCTCCGCATTATTAAATAATAAATTTCTACTTGAAGTTCTATTAGTAACCGCCAAAGTAGCAACATATTTTTCATCGCCACTAGATAAAATTTTATCGGCAGCCATCAATTTGTCTAGCTCCAAATTAGTTAAGATATCCGCATTCATCACCAACCAAGATGCTTCTTGTTCGAAAAATGGTTTTGCCAATAAAACACCGCCGCCGGTTTCTAACACCTCACTACTTTCATCAGAAATAAAAATTGTACTCCCCCAGCCAGCATTGGCTTCCACCGCTTCTATAATTTGATGGGCAAAATGATGCACATTCACCACCACTTCATCAATACCAAACTGCTGTAAGTATTCAATATTTCTTTGTAATAAAGTCTTGCCATTCACTTGCGCCAATGCCTTTGGATGACTATTGGTAAAGGGCTTTAACCTGGTACCTAAACCTGCTGCTAAAATCATTGCGCGCATAAAATAATTATTTAACCCAGTTTTCTTTGTTGGTATGTGTTATCACCGTTTTAAGATGATATTTATTTCTTAAATGTCTTGCTGTTTGCTCGGCAGCATATACACTTCGATGCTGCCCACCTGTGCACCCAAAATTAATTTGTAAAGAAGCAAAGCCTCGATTTAAATAATTTTCTACCGTAATGTCAATGGTATCCCAAACGCTATTTAAAAACCCATTCATTTTTGTTCTTTGTTCTAAAAAATCTTGAACAGGCTTATCTAATCCAGATTGTTTTTTATGTTCTTCTACTCTGCCTGGGTTTAATATTCCACGCATATCAAACACAAAGCCGCCGCCATTTTCAGAAGTATCAACAGGAATTCCTTTTTTATAACTAAAACTATTAATGGTAATAACCAATGGTGTATTTTCATTGGCCTTAGGTGGTGTAAAACGTTGTATCACCTCTTCACTCACCATCCATTTTAAAACAGAAGCAAATACGGGCGTGTCCTTATCTAAGGAATAAATTTGTAAAAAGTTTTTTAAATTTTGTAGCCCTAATGGGATACTAGTTAAAAAATGCGCTTTCCTTTCAAACAACCCTCTAAATCCGTAAGCACCTAGTACTTGCAATAATCTCAACAATACAAAACCATGGTATTGTTTTTTGAAATCCACTACATTTAAGGGTGTTGGAAGTAATACTTGCAATTCATTAATATAATGATTCAATAATTTTTCTTTCCACTCATTGGAAAGTTCTGCTTTTGCTTGCCACAATAAAGAAGCTACATCATAAGGCAAACCTCCTTGCATACCTCCTTGGAAATCGATAAAAAATACTTCGCCATTTTTTACCATAATATTTCTACTCTGAAAATCGCGGAACATAAAATTATCAAAATGGCTTACTGCTAATTGGTCACTTACTATTTCAAATTCATCTATCAATGCTTGTTTATCATAGGGATGTTGCAAGGTATCCAAGAAATAGTACTTGTAATACAATAAATCGGTTAGTATGGAATGTTTACCAAAATACTTTGAAGTAATGCATCTATTATAGTCTAAGCCCTTTGCTCCTTCAATTTGTAATTGCGCAAGTGCTGTTAAGCTTTTTTGAAACAATAAAAATACTGCTTCTGTTTTGCCTTCTTTTTCCAATACATCTAACAAGGAAATAGTTCCAACATCTTCTTGCAGATAAACAGTTTGCTGTTCATTCACTGCCAATACTTTTGGAACAGGCATTCCCTTTTCATTAAAATGATGGGCAAAATAGATAAAGGTTTGATTCTCCCTACAATTCAAATTATAGGTAGCTATCCAGGATTGATTTCCTAAAATTATTCTGAAATACATCCGATCTCCTCCACTTTGGGGAATTTTTTGAATAGACTCCCATGGTTCGGTAACTATAGTATTAAATAGATTCTCAATATGTTGTAAAATAAGCTCCATGGAGTAGTTAGCTGCTGTTTTATGTGCAATAAAAGTAATTAATTATAATGTATAAATCATAAAACGTGAAAAAGTAGTAAATTGTTATCAAATCAAATACAGTATGCGAACTAAATCAACCCCCCTTTTCCTTGCGATGGCTTTACTTTTATCTTTTAATGTTTTTGCGCAGAAAGAAACAATAAAAGGTTGGGTACGTGATGCAAAAGGAAACGCTTTAGAAGGCGTTACCATAAAAGTAGCTAATTCAAAAGCAGTCGCTACATCCAATAAAACTGGAGCATATACCATTAACGCAAATCCAAATGATGTTTTGGAATTTAGTTTCATTGGATTTGAAACAAAAAAACAAATTGCAGTTGGCAATAATATCAATATTGTCTTAACTACTAGTACTTCAGATTTACAAGATATTATATTAGTAGGTAGCAGGGGTGCTGGTCGTGTTAAAACAGAATCACCCGTTCCTGTGGATGTTATTAAATTAACCGATGTTGGATTGAACACAGCAAGAATGGATTTAACTTCTACTTTAAACTTTGCTGCTCCTTCTTTTAACTATAATAAACAATCAGGTGCTGATGGTGCTGATCACGTTGATATTGGAACCTTAAGAGGCTTAGGCCCTGATCAAACCTTGGTATTGATTAACGGGAAACGTAGACATAGTACTGCTTTAGTAGGTTTGTTTGGAACAAGAGGACGTGGTGGTTCGGGTGTAGATTTAAATGGATTCCCTATGTCCGCAGTAGATAGAATTGAAATATTAAGAGACGGAGCTTCTGCACAATATGGTTCTGATGCGATTGCAGGTGTAATGAATATTGTGCTAAGAAAAAATACCAATGAGTGGAATGTAACCACTGGTCTTGGGGGCTATTATGATAAAAAATTCAATACGTATCAATTTAAAGATAATAAGGATTATTTAACCTCTAACCCAATTGATGGTGTTACTAAATCAATTTCTGCCAATAGAGGATTTGATGTTGGAAAGAAAGGGGGCTTTATCAATTTATCTTTCGACTTATTAGATCAAGGAAAAACTTTCCGTCAAGCTGCTTCTTCTGATATCAAAGACAAAGATGGTTTACCTACAAATACATGGAGACAAGGTTTTGGTGATGCTTCAATGAGTTCAATTGGAACTATGTTTAATATGGAAGTGCCTCTTGGGGATGATATTAAATTTTATGCATTTGGAAGTTTTAATTCAAAAAAATCTGATGCATACGCCTATACGCGAAATTGGTCTGCAAGACCCACTCGATTCCCCATAAAGGCAGATGGATCTTTAATATTTGTACCTAGCATTATGTTTGCGTCAGGCACTGGTGATACAAGTTATAACCCTCATATTCAAGCAAATATTCAAGATATATCCATGGTGACTGGTTTTTCTAAAACAAGTAAAAATGGATGGGATTGGGATTTGAGCAATTCTTTTGGAAATAATAATTTTCATTACTTTGGACATGGTACATTTAATGCCTCCAATATTGGTAATATCACCCAAACACATTTTGATGATGGCGGATTTAATTTTTTACAAAATACATCCAATTTAGATATAGCTAAGCAATTTGGAAAAGTGAATGAAGGTGGTATTAAAGTAGCCTACGGTGGTGAATTAAGATTTGAAGAGTATAGTATTTTTAAAGGAGAGATAAACTCCTATAAAGCCTTTATTACTCCTGGATTAGAACAAGCACCAGGTGCGCAAGGTTTTCCAGGCTTTAGCCCCGATGATAAAATAAAAGCAAATCGTTTTGTAACAGGTGCCTATGCAGATTTAGAATATACTCCTTCTGAAATGTTTTTAATTACGGGTGCCGTTAGAGCAGAAAATTATTCTGATTTTGGTTCCGTTGCAACCTTTAAAACTTCTGCTCGTTTAAAATTGAGTAATAATTTTAATCTTAGAGGTTCTTTTAGCACAGGCTATCGAGCACCTTCTTTACAACAGAAATATTTTAGCAACACCCTTACTTCTTTTTCAAACGGTGGTCTAGTTCAATCTAGAATTGCACGTAACGACGATGAAATTAGCAAATTGGCAGGTATCCCTTCTTTAAAACAAGAAACTTCCACCAATATGAGCCTAGGCTTTTCTTGGAAACCAGCTAAGGGTTTAACGTTGACTGTTGACGGTTATTCAATTAAAATGAAAGATAGAGTTGTATTGTCCGGATTATTTAGTGCCAGTGACGAATCACTTCCAACTGCGCTAACTACTAAATTAAATACGATGGGCGTTTCTACTGCTCAATTTTTTGCTAACGCTGTAAACACTACCAATACAGGTATTGATTTTGTTGCCGATTATCAAAAGAAAATTTCTGCTACAGAAAGATTTAAATTTTTATTGGTAGCAAACGTTCAAAACATTACTATTGATGAAATAAATGTGCCTGCTGCATTAAGCACCACCGAGTATAATGCAAATACATTTTTTAATGACAGAGAAAAATATTTCTTAAAAGCTTCTGCGCCTAAATCTAAATACTCAATGAGTTTTGATTACACTAAAAATAAAGTAAGTATTGGCACTCGTGTTACCTACTTTGGTGCTCTTGCATTAACTGGTTTTGGATATAATGGCGATGGAATTAATCCGGAGGTTCCTTCAGACCTTGATGAGAATGTAATGCTTCCAGAGGTATTTAATTATAGTGGTAAATTTGCAACCGACTTGTATTTGAATGTACAGTTGAATAAAAAGACATCTTGGATTTTAGGCGCCGATAATATTTTTAATGTGCACCCCGACTTTGCAGTCAATCCTCTAGCTAAAGGATGGGCTGGCGACAATGAAACCGGTGGACCATGGGATGGAGTTCAAATGGGCTACAATGGTTTGAGATTGTTTAGCAAATTGGTCTTCAAATTTTAATTACCATTTTTTTAAATAACTTTAAAGCCTTCTCGTTCACTCGGGAAGGCTTTTTTATTTAATAATATTCGTAAATAAATAGCTTTATTTACTTTTAAATTTTAGATAAAAAACAATAATACTTTTTCGTGGCGAACATTGTGAGCGAAGCGATCTGAGCGCATAGAAAAAGGTATTTTGTGTTTTATACAATGGACAGCTATTTATTTGCATCGTGGAAGTTAAAAAAAATTAAACCGAACAATATGAAAAAAATAATTACAACTTGGGCCATTCTATTATTGACAATAATAAGCGCATCTGCGCAAAATGGCATTGTGGTTTTTCAAACAGATTTTGGCACCAAAGATGGCGCGGTGTCGGCCATGAAAGGAGTAGCGAGTTCAGTGGATGCTAATTTAAAATTATACGATCTTACCCATGATATACCCGCATACAATATTTGGGAAGCCGCTTACCGATTAGATCAAACAGTCGCTTATTGGCCAGCAGGTACCGTGTTTATTTCCGTAGTGGATCCAGGCGTAGGTACCCAAAGAAAGTCGGTGGTGGTTAAAACTAAATCGGGTCATTACATTGTTACCCCAGACAATGGCACCCTTACTTTAATAGCTACTTCTTTAGGCATTGATTCGGTGAGAGAAATTGATGAAGTCATTAATAGGAGAAAAAATTCAGGTGCTTCTTATACTTTTCATGGAAGAGATGTATATGCGTATACCGCTGCTCGCATAGCTTCTCATAAAATTAGTTATGAGCAAGTAGGAAAAATAAGTACGGATCCTATTACTTCTTTACCATTTCAAAAAGCACAATTAGTGGGTGAAAAATTAATGGGCACCATTGATATCCTAGATATTCAATATGGAAATATTTGGACCAATATTAATCAAGAGAATTGGAAAAAATTGAATAGCCTTGTGCATGCTAAAAATGAATTACAAGTTCAAATTTTTCATGCTAATAAATTAATCTACACAGGCAGCATGCCTTTTGAAAATACTTTTGGAGGCGTAGCTATTGGTAAACCTTTGGCTTATTTAAATAGTTTAATGAATATTTCTTTTGCTTTAAATCAAGGTAGCTTTTCTGAAAAGTACCATGTAAAGGCTGGCAGCAGCTGGACGGTAGCCATCCAATGGGCCAATTAATTGATAAAGTCGTGATTTTAAAGCGCATACAAAAAATAAACCACCCAAAGCAGCGTATAAATACTTTAAAAAAAGGGTATAAATTAATCATCAAAATACTAAATTATTTAGTTAATATTGCTAATAAATTTAGTTTTATGTCATTTATAGATAGAGATCCAGGAGAAGGAATAGCTACACAGCAGATTAATAAGAACTATCAATCGGGTCAAATTGTACAGGCCAATGCCACCGGTTTTGGCGCGGCTTCGGACGATTTTATGGAAAGAGGTATTGATTTGAACGAACAACTCATTCGTAACAAACCTGCTACTTTTTTCTTTCGGGTGAACAGCGATGCCATGTTGGGTGCCGGCATTCACATTGGCGATATTTTAATTGTAGATAGAAGTTTGCCTGCTAGTTCTGGCAAAGTAGTGGTAGCAGTTTTGAATGGCGAATTTTTAGTGCGCCGTTTACAAATACAAGAACACAGTATTAGTTTGGTTCCAGAAAATAAAAGATATGGCACCATTCAAGTGGCTCAACTAGAACAGTACAGCACTTGGGGCATTGTTAGTTTTGTAATACATAGTTTATAAATGCAAGCCATTGTAGATTGTAACAGTTTTTATTGTTCCTGCGAACGTCTTTTTCAACCCCAACTACAAAATGTTCCAGTAGTGGTACTTAGTAACAATGATGGTTGTATTGTATCACGTTCCGACGAAGCCAAACAATTAGGTATTGGCATGGCCGTTCCTTATTTTCAAGCAAAAGAATTAATTGAAAAAAATAAAGTGCATGCTTTTTCATCTAACTATCACTTATACGGCGATCTCAGTTGGCGTGTCATGGAAACTATGAGACATTTGCTACCACCGGGTTGTGTGGAAGTGTATTCGGTAGACGAAGCCTTTTTAGATTTAAAACATATTCCCGCTGAGGCATTACAAGATTTTTGCAACCTCTTAAAAAATAAAATAGAAACCTGGACAGGCATTTCTGTTTCTATTGGCGTAGGGCCCAATAAAGTACTTAGCAAAGTAGCCAACCGATTGGCTAAAAAAGATAAAATAAAAACAGGATGTATTGTAATACTTAATGATACTAAAAAAATTCAAGTGGCTTTACAACAAACACCTATAGATGATATTTGGGGTATTGGCTTTAGCTATAGTGAAAAATTAAAAACCTATGGTATACACACGGCCTATGCACTTAGCATTAAAGACCTTAGTTGGGGCAAACGATTTTTAGGAGGCGTTACCGGCATGAGATTGCTAAGAGAATTAAAAGGAGCACAAAGTCATTCCATGCAAGCACCTCGCACCGAAAAAAAAATGATTGCCACCACGCGTATGTTTGGTCGCGAAGTCACTGAATGGCAAGAGATAGAAGAAGCCCTTGCCACTTATGCTACACGAGCCGCAGAAAAATTAAGAAGGCAACATAGCGCCGCCTGCGGAGTAAGTGTTTTTTTACTTAAAAAAGCACCCATCTCTATAGAGGCTTCCCATTATAATAGAGGTCGTCAAGCAAGCGGCTACTCTGTGCTAGACAACCCTACTCATCTTACCCCCGATATTATTAAAGCGGTGGTCGCCCTTGGCAAAAGTCTATTTGAACCAGGAGAGACTTATAAAAAAGCAGGCGTTATTTTAAGCGATTTTGTACCCGATAATGCCCTTCAAACCAACTTATTCGTTGCACCCGCCGATGCAAGACGTAAAAAACTAATGAACGTAATTGACAATATGAATGCTGCCTACCGCAATGATATTTTGAAGTTTGGCACCAGCGGCACCCAAAAAAACTGGAAAATGCGCAGCGAAAGACGTAGCAAACGCTATACCACACGCTGGCAGGAGCTTTGCCTAGTACGGTAAAAGCTGGTGGAAAACCATTGCATAAAAATTCGTAGAAATGGTTTCGCTGATGTATTTTTGCCCAATTTAACACCTATGAGCAAGAAGCTGAACTCTAACGAATCTATCTCCTCTTCCAAGAAAAAAATAATTGTTTTAGGCAGTGGTCCTAACCGCATTGGTCAAGGTATTGAGTTTGATTATTGTTGTGTTCATGGATTATTGGCCGTTAAAGAATCTGGCTATGAAGCCATCATGGTCAACTGTAATCCAGAAACCGTATCGACCGATTTTGACATGGCCGATAAATTATACTTCGAACCTGTTTTTTGGGAACACCTTTGGGAAATTATAGAATTAGAAAAACCAGAAGGCGTTATTGTACAGTTAGGAGGACAAACAGCCTTAAAATTAGCGAAACGCTTAAGCGAAAGAGGTATTAAAATAATAGGCACTTCCTTTGATAGTTTAGACATTGCAGAAGATAGAGGTCGCTTTAGTGATTTACTAAAAGAATTAAATATTCCTTACCCAGATTATGGAACTGCTTACACTGCTGAAGAAGCCATTGAAGTGGCTAATAAAGTAGGCTACCCTGTTTTAGTAAGACCTAGCTATGTAATTGGCGGACAAAGAATGCGTATTGTAATTAATGATGCAGAAGTAGAAACTGCAGTAGTAAGTATATTAAAACATATCCCAAATAATAAAATATTAATCGATCATTTCTTAGATCGTTGTCAAGAAGCAGAAGTAGATGCTATTTTTGATGGGGAAACTTTTCACATCATGGGCGTGATGGAACATATTGAACCTGCAGGAATTCATAGCGGAGACAGTAATGCAGTTTTGCCTGCATTCAACCTTACTCCATTAATTGTAGAAAAAATGGAATTTTATAGCGAGAAAATTGCAAGAGCTTTAAATATTAAAGGACTCATCAATATTCAATTTGCTATTAAAGATGGTAAAGTGTTTGTCATTGAAGCCAACCCAAGAGCTTCAAGAACCACTCCGTTTATTGCAAAGGCATACCAAATACCTTATTTGAATATTGCTACCAAAGTAATGTTGGGCGCCAATAAATTAACCGAATTCACCATGGAGAAAAAACTAGAAGGCTACGCGATTAAAGAGCCTGTATTTAGTTTTGATAAATTTCCTGGTGTCAATAAAGAATTAGGACCAGAGATGAAGAGCACAGGAGAAGCCATTCGTTTCATCAAAGACTTACGCGACCCTTACTTCCGCAACTTATACAAAGAGCGTTCGATGAACTTAAGTCGTTAACTTAACTAAAAAGTCCTTAATAAAAATTTAAGGACTTTTTAGTTTCTTCTCTTATGATTTTTTCAAGACCCCCCATAAACGAGGGTCTTGTTTTAAAGTCCTTAATAAAAATTTAAGGACTTTTTAGTTTCTTCTTTTGTAATGATTTAAAATCAATGAGTAGTGTAATTTTTAAGGGTTTGAAAGAAATATAATTTTGAGTGAGCCTTTTATTGGCGAATCGAAAAATTAATATTTTTTCTACCCCTTAAAACTAAAATACTACTAAGGATTCACACCATACTGATCTACTAAATAAATAATAGCAGCCATATTAGCAGCCCCTAAAAGTAATTCACGCTTATTTACATTTTCAAACACATCTGTTGTAGCATGATGTAAATCAAAGTAACGTTGACTATCTGGCACTAGTCCTGATAAGACAATATTTTTATCTACCGATTTCAATGGACCAATATCGGCACCGCCTCCACCAGCAGTGACTTCTGTGCCATAAGGTTTTAAGAAGCTAGACCATGTTTGAAATTTTTTGAATTGTTCTGGACTACAAGTAATACCAATAGATCTTGGTGTAAATCCACCTGCATCACTTTCTATTGCAAAAATATGTTTCTCCTTATTCAACTTTGCTAATTCAGCATACTTCGCACCTCCTTTTCCACCATTCTCTTCATTCGCAAACAATACAAAATGAATGGTATGTTTGGGTTGATAATTTAATGCTTTCATAGTTCTTAATAATTCCATGGTTTGAACAATACCTGCACCATCATCGTGTGCTCCTTCATTAACATCCCAACTATCTAAGTGACCACCAATAGTAATAATTTCATCAGGAAATTCAGTTCCTTTTAATTCTGCCACTACATTATTCTCATCAGCATCGGGCAAGAAGAAACCATAGGTTTGCATTTGAACACGAATTTTTGAAGTTTTGGCAGCTTCCCAAAGTGCTTTTGCATCATTAGGACCTAAAGCCACAGCAGGTATCTTAGGAAAAGACTCATCATAACGCATGCCGCCAGTATGTGGTTCATTATCTGGTGCAGTACTTAATGAATGAATCATCACCCCCACTGCACCATATTTAGCGGCACGACTAGCTCCTGAACTTCGATATATTCCAGTTTCACCATAAGCCATAAAAGTTTGGATACGTGTTGGATTGAATTGACTATTGTAATAAACTATTTTTCCTTTTACTTCCTCTTTTCTTTTTTCCAATTCATCAAAATTAGACACTGCTAATAGTTCGGCTTCTATTAAACCATTACTTCCTAATGAATTCCCTAGCGCTAAAGCAGCTAATGGTTTATTTTGTGCTTTACCATTAACGCTTGTAATGGCTGCAAAATCTTTTCCGCCTCTCTGCCAATTGGGCGTTTTACAGGGTTGCATAAAAACTTGATCGGGATGATAGGCTTCCATATTTCTTTTCCCCCAAATGGCTGCATTTTGTTGTTGTGGGGAGCCTGCTAAACGACCTCCAATATTTTTAGTAAGCTCTCTTAATAAATCGTAAGCTTTACCATTGGTCATTATTTCATCGACCATTTTTTTTATATTAATACTGTCTTGATTCACTTGGGCTTGCGCTATAATAGGCAAACAAAAAACAAACAAAAGAAGCTTACGCATAGGTATAAATTTAATGTTCAAATAATTCCTAAATATAATTAAACTTTATCAAAGATTTAGTTGTTAATTGCATATACAATAGCACAAAAATGAAGATCGGAATTGTTTGCTACCCCACTTTCGGAGGTAGCGGGGTTTTAGCAACAGAATTAGGTAAGGCATTGGCAGAAAAAGGCCATGAAATTCACTTTATTACCTACCAACAACCAGTGAGACTGAATGGTTTTCATGCCAATATATTTTACCACGAAGTAAGGGTGCCTACCTATCCATTGTTTGATTATCCTCCTTACGAATTGGCTTTAGCAAGTACGATGGTGGATGTAATTTTAAACCATGATTTAGATTTAATTCATGCGCACTATGCCATCCCGCATGCATCTGCTGCCTATACCGCCAAGCAAATTGTGAAACAAAAAACGGGTCGTATTGTTCCTGTTATCACCACCTTACATGGCACGGATATTACTTTAGTAGGTCGTGATAAAACCTATGAACCCGTTGTTACTTTTTCTATTAACGAAAGTGATAGCATCACCGCCGTATCAGATAATTTAAGAGCTGAAACTTTTAAGCATTTCGATATAAAGAAAGAAATTGAAGTCATTCACAATTTTGTTGATGTGCACCGTTATAATAAAAAACCTGTAGCTGCTTTTAGACAAGTGATTGCTCCTAATAATGAAAAAATAATTATACACGCTTCTAACTTTAGAAAAATTAAGCGTATCGATAATGTGATGGAGATTTTTAAAAATATTCATGCTGCCTTACCTGCCAAATTATTAATGGTGGGTGACGGCCCAGAACGTCCAATAGCAGAAGACCTTACTAGACAATATGGATTAGAAGCTGACATTCGTTTTTTAGGTAAGCAAGAACAAATGGAAGAAATATTAGCAGTTAGTGATGTGTTTTTATTGCCTTCTGAATATGAAAGTTTTGGATTGGCTGCTTTAGAAGCCATGGCAGCAAGCACTGTCGTGATTAGTTCTGATGCAGGCGGATTGAATGAAATAAATATTAATGGAGTAACGGGATATACTTCACCCGTTGGCGATGTGGCAGAAATGAGCAAAAATGCCATTGAATTATTACAAGATGAGGCCAAATTAAAAGCCTTTAAGCATAATGCTTTAAAAGAAGCCAAGCTTTTTGATATTCACCATATCATTCCTAAATATGAAGCTTTGTATAGAAAATTTTGCAGAACAGGGGATTGCTAAATCCTTCGCATTAAACTACCTGATCAATACTTTCTTTAATTTTTACAATCGCGGCTGAAAGTTCCGCAGCAGTAATACATAAAGGTGGTGCAATACGAATCCGATCTTCTGCAAATAAAAACCAATCGGTGATAATTCCATTTACAACACAAGTAGCGGCAATTTTTTTTGCGATGTCTTCACTTTTAAATTGTAGCGACATCCACAATCCTTTATAGCTTCGATGTATAATAGCAGGATGTACCATTTCATTGATTAAAATAGTTTCCTTGGCAGCTACCCCTTCTATCCAACCAGACTTTTGTAAAACTTTTAATGCCGCATCACCTGCTGCACAACAAACTGGATTGCCTCCAAAAGTAGTAATATGGCCAAGCACCGGGCTTTCGGTAAGTAGGGCCATCATTTTAGGATGGGAGATAAAAGCACCCAATGGCAATCCACCCCCTAATGCTTTTCCTACCAATAAGATATCAGGAATAATTCCATATTGTTCAAAAACAAATAAAGAACCTGTACGGCCAAAGCCAGATTGTATTTCATCAAAAATTAAAAGCGCGCAATGTTGTTTACATTTTTCTGCAATAGCCGCCAACCATTCTTTGGAAGCCGGTGTAATACCCGATTCTGCTTGCACTGGTTCAACAATAACACAGGCTACTGAGCTATCTATTTGTTCAAGGTCTTCAATATTATTATAGCTTAATTGAAGGGTATCGGGCAACAAAGGTCTAAATGAATTTTTAAAATATTCATCTCCCATTACACTCAAAGCGCCTTGCGTGCTCCCATGATAGCCGCCTGTAAAAGAAATTATTTTTGATCTTTTAGTAACGCGCTTGGCTAATTTCATCGCACCTTCCGTGGCTTCTGCGCCACTACTCGTAAAATAAACCGATTGTAAATTTTCTGGCAACAAACTCGTTAACGCTTTTGCATATTGTACCTGTGGTGCTTGAATGAATTCTCCATACACAATGACGTGCATGTATTTTGAGGTTTGCTCTTGTATGGCTTTGATCACATCGGGGTGGCTATGCCCAATATTGCAAACACTGAAACCAGCGATCATATCAACAAATGATTTTCCCTGCACATCCTTAATATAGATGCCTTCGGCAGAAGCTACTTCAATACCAATAGGCTTAGTAGATGTTTGTGCTAAATGCTGAAAAAAAAGTTGTCTATTATTAATACTGGACATAATAACTATTAAATTGCAGTACAAAAGTCGCATTTTTATGGCAACCATACTCACAGTTCAAGGGAAAGATCCTCAATTTGGTGAAAATTGTTTTATAGCCCCCAACGCTACCATCGCAGGGGACGTTACCATTGGCAACGATTGCTCTATCTGGTTTAATGCCGTGCTTAGAGGCGATGTACACTATATAAAAATGGGTAATAAAGTAAATGTGCAGGATGGTGCCGTGATTCATTGTACCTATTTAAAACATCCTACCAATATAGGCAATAATGTTTCCATTGGTCATAATGCCCTGGTGCATGGTTGTACGATTCATGATAATGTATTAATTGGTATGGGAAGTATTGTGATGGATGGATGTGTAGTGCATTCACATTCCATTATTGCAGCAGGTGCGGTAGTTTTAGAAGGAACCATTGTAGAAGAAGGAAGTATTTATGCAGGCGTGCCGGCTAAAAAAGTAAAAACAGTTTCAGAAGCCATGATCACTGGTGAGATTAATAGAATCGCGGACAACTATGTGAAATATGCAAGTTGGTTTGATGCGTATAATGATGCGAAGAAATAAATTAATATTTCGGTCCTTCTATCCCATGCCATAAATCTACATAGCTATAAAAACGTGCTTCGGTAATGATTCCTTTTTCTACTGCTGCTTTTACCGCACAGCCTGGCTCATTAATATGTTGGCAATTATTAAATTGACAACCATTCATTTTAGCGCGCATCTCAGGAAAATATTGCGCCAATTCTTCTTTTTCTAAATTCACCAATCCCAATTCTCTCATACCTGGTGTGTCAATCACCGAACCACCTTCAGGTAAATCATACATTTGTGCAAAGGTGGTCGTATGCAATCCCTTTCCACTCCAATCACTCACTTCCTGTGTGCTTAAATCTAAATGAGGAAATAAATAATTTATAAGAGATGATTTTCCCACTCCACTATGTCCACTAATTAATGTTGTTTTATTTTTGAGTAATTTTTGCACCACATCCAAACCTTCCTTTTTTTCTACACTTATTAAATAAACTTGATAACCAACAGCTTCATACATTGATTTCATGGTTTCGTAAGACTTCATTTCTTTCGCACCATAGATATCGGACTTATTAAAAACAATGATGGCCGGAATATGAAATGCTTCACAGGAAACTAAAAAACGATCTATAAAACCCTGCGATGTTTTAGGCGATTTTAATGTACCCAATAAAATAGACTGATCTAAATTAGATGCTATTATATGTTGTTGTCTTTTATTGTGCGGAGATTGCCTAGCCACATAATTATTTCGGTCTAAAATAGTATTAATCATGACCGTCCCCCGCTCCTCATCTTCCAGCTCATATTCGACCCAATCTCCTACTGCAATAGGGTTGGTGGAAGTGATATTGTCTAACTTAATTACCCCCTTAATACGGGCTTGATATAACAGTCCAGCCTCGGATTTGACCGAATACCAGCTACCTGTAGACTTGTAAATACGTGCTTTCATGCACTACGAAGATAAAAGTATTTGTTAAGAACTACACTATCCAAAAAAGCACCCACAAATTCAATATCTTTGCGCCATGAGTCAATTTGCACATGATAAAGTAGTCCCTTATAGCCAAAGCAATGCCGAGAAGAAAGAGCAGGTAGCCAGCATGTTTGATTCCATTGCAAGCAGGTATGATTTTTTGAATCGTTTTTTGAGTTTAGGCATTGATCAGGGTTGGAGAAAAACAGCCATCAGTTATTTGAAAGATAAAAAAATTAACCATCTTTTAGATATTGCAACGGGCACAGCCGATATGGCCTTGATGGCTTATCGACAAATTCAACCTCTTAAAATTACGGGTATAGATATTTCTGAAGGGATGATGCAATATGGCAGAATAAAAATTGAACAAAAAGGGCTGAGGGATACAATACAATTAAGTTTAGGGGACAGCACCGCTATTCCATTTGAAGCAGCGCAGTTTGATGGTGCCATGGTGGCTTTTGGGGTGCGCAATTTTGCGAATTTAGAAAAAGGATTGCAAGAAATTTATCGCGTATTAATGCCAGGAAGTAAACTAGTAATATTAGAATTTTCACAGCCAACTAGTTTTTGGTTTAAACCTATTTATACTTTTTATATGAAATGGGTGACGCCAACTGTTGGAAAATTATTTTCTGGAAATAAAGCCGCCTATACATATTTAAATGAAAGTGTAATTGCTTTTCCAGAAGGAACGGCTTTTTTAACTATATTAGAACAAGCTGGGTTTAAAAATGTTTCTCAACAAAAATTAAGTTTAGGCATATGCAGCATTTATTGCGGAAGCAAATAATTTTATTGGTATGCTTACTTAGCATTTCATTTACCTCCTTTGCACAGAGTGATGAAATATACAGGCCCTATAATGATGAAAAGCCCGTATACCTTGGATTAAATATTGGATTAACTAGTAACTATATGAACTTCGAAAGAGGAGCCAATTTCTCCAACCCCGGTATAGATATGGCCAATTGGATTTCCCCCGTTTTTAATAAAGCATTGGTGATGGGATTAAGTGGAAACTTAAGATTAAATAGTCATTTTTTACTAAGAACCAATCCAAACATACTTATTACTGGCAATAAAGATATTTTTTACTATAAAAAAAGTAATAATATTTTAGACACATTTAAAATGTCCACTCCGTCTACTATAATAAATATACCTATTGCTTTAAAATTAGAATCAGATCGTTACAATTTATTTAAATTGCCCAATTTTATGCGTCATTATGTTTTTGCAGGGGTAAAGTTTGATTATGATTTTTCTGCCAGTAAAGATGCTAATGGTAATAATAAGAAGAATGGAAATTTAGAAAACACTTACTCCCGATTATTAAATGCTGCAGACTATGGGTATGAGTTTGGATTAGGGGTAAGCTTTTATTTCCCTTACGCCACCATTTCACCAGAAATAAAATTTAGCTATGGGCAGCGAGATATGATCTACTCCCGTACCTCAGCTCAAACTAAATTATTAAACGGCTTAGACAAGCTTACTTCTAATTTTGTGTATTTTACTATTCATGTAGAAGGAGAATCATTCAATTGGAAAAACTAATGTTTTATGAATACTTACATAATTAAAAATACAAGTATTGTTAATGAGGGTAAAACCACTCAGGGTGATGTGCTTATTAAAAAAGGGCGTATTGAAAAAATAGCCAGCAAAATTGATGTAAAAGAAGCTGTAACAGAAATAAATGGAGAAAATCAGTTTTTATTACCTGGCGTCATTGACGACCAAGTACATTTTAGAGAACCAGGCTTAACCCATAAAGCCAATATTTATAGTGAGGCCAAAGCCGCTGTAGCAGGCGGTGTTACGAGTTTTATGGAAATGCCCAATACCCAACCTCCGGTTTTTACACAATCTCTATTAGAAGACAAGTATGCCATTGGCGCCAAAACTTCTTTAGCCAATTATTCATTTTATATGGGTACTTCTCAAGACAATTGGGCAGAGGTTTTAAAAACCAACGATAAAAAAAATGAAGTGTGTGGTATTAAAATATTTATGGGCTCTTCTACCGGTAATTTATTAGTGGACAATCCGCTCGTTTTAGAAAAAATATTTGGCGGTGCTGAACTTTTAATTGCAACACACTGCGAAGAAGAAAGCCTTATAAAAAGAAACAAAGCTGCCTTGGAAGCTATTAAACCTCATTTAGAACCAGCCGACCATCCCATTATAAGAAATGAAGAAGTTTGTTTTGAATCTTCTTTTAAAGCCATTCAATTGGCTCAAAAATTTGATGCTCGTTTGCATATTTTACACATTAGCACCGCTAAAGAATTACAATTGTTTTCTAATTTAAGGACCTTGGCGGATAAAAGAATCACCGCCGAAGTATGTGTACATCATTTACACTTTACGGCTGAAGATTATGCCACCAAAGGCAATTTAATAAAATGCAACCCTGCTATTAAAAGTCCCGAAAATAAAGCAGCGCTTTGGGAAGGTTTATTAAATGATCAATTAGATGTGATTGCCACCGATCATGCCCCACATACCTGGGCAGAAAAGCAAGAAGAGTATGCTCATGCTCATGCAGGCTTGCCTTTAGTACAACATCCTTTAATGTTGATGCTTAAGTATGTTAAAGAAGGTAAAATAAGTATGGAAAAGATGGTGGAAAAAATGAGTCACGCTGTTGCCACTTGTTTTCAAATTAAAGAACGTGGTTTTATTAGAGAAGGTTACCACGCCGACCTAGTACTAGTGAAAGAACAACCTTATACCGTTAGTAAAGAGAATATTTTATACCATTGCGGTTGGAGCCCATTAGAAGGAACCACTTTCCCTTATCAAGTGAGTAGCACTTTTATAAATGGGCATCCCGTTTATCAAGAAGGCGTATTTAATGAGTCACAAAAAGGGAAACGCTTACAATTTACGAGAAGCTAAAAAGTAAATTGGGTAAAATGCAAGTAGATAAAATTACTTTACAAGATATTGGGCTTTTTGATACAGAAGGGAGTCAGGGTTTAATTACCCATCTTAATTTTTGTAAAACAAATGGCGGCAAAGAAAAACTAGATCAATTTTTACTAACTCCTTTGTCTTCTATCTCTTCTATCGAACAAAGGCAAAATACAATTGAACAATTTATTCAAGAAATTGACTTTATTCGAGCTATGACCATTACCAATGGAAGTTCCTTGGTCATTGAAAAATTTTTTGAAACAAGTTTTAAACGTATTCCCAATCAAATTAGTTTGCCTGCTGCCTATTGGTACCAATACTTAAATGCTTCCGATTATTCTTTGTTACGCTACTCCTTAGAGCATTTGATTGTTTTTTATCAAAACTTACAAAAGTGGGTAGCCATTTTTGAAATAAAAAATGAAAACCCAACCATTCAAAGACTAGTAGCGGAAATTAAAAAACACACGCATCATCCTAGCTTAATTAGTCTTCCTAAAAAAGCAAAAGTGGATCATCCACAGCAATTGCTCTCCTTATGTTATTTCTTTTTTTACCAATACAAAAATAATACGATTCAATTATTGAATCATTTTTACGAGCTTGATGCCTACTATAGCATGGCCGAGGCAGCCAGTCAATATCAATTTGTTTTCCCTACCTGGATAAGTGAGGAAAAAAGTTTTTTTAAAGTGGAAGGCGCCATTCATCCATTGGTTATTAGTCCTATTGATAATGCAATTTCATTAACCCAAACCAGCAACCTGCTTTTTTTGACAGGGGCCAATATGGCGGGGAAAAGCACTTTTATTAAAACCATTGGCATTGTAATTTATTTAGCGCATATTGGTATGGGTGTACCTGCCAAAAAAATAAGCTTATCCTTATTTGATGGGCTTATTACCAACTTAACTATTGCCGATAATGTAGTTAAAGGAGAGAGTTACTTCTTTAATGAAGTACATCGTGTTAAAAATACCATTGAAAAAATAATAGATGGGAAAAAATATTTTGTTTTAATAGACGAACTTTTCAAAGGCACGAATATTCAAGATGCCATGAAGTGTAGTACGGCCGTTATTGAAGGTTTACAAAATTTAGATAATAGCCTTTTTATTATCTCCACTCATTTATACGAAATAAGCGATGGCTTAAAAAAATATTCCAATATTCAGTTTAGTTATTTCGAAACCGAAGTACACCAAAAAGAACTTATTTTTCATTACCAATTAAAAGAAGGGGTAAGTCAAGACAGATTGGGCTATTTAATTTTAGAAAGAGAAGGGGTTGTTGATCTGTTAGATAGCATTTCTAAAACCAAGTATTAATACTTTACCAAAGGCTTTAAAGTAGCGTAGTTTACAAGAAAAATGCTTGTAAAAATAAAAGGCAGTGCCCTAATTGGTATTGACGCCATTACCATTACCATAGAAGTGAATGTAAGTATGGGCCAGGGCTATTGTATTGTTGGACTTCCCGACAATGCGGTAAAAGAAAGTTTAGATCGGACTGAAAGTGCCATTAAGTCTAATGGCTTTCACATGCCTAGAACTAAAGTAGTTGTGAATTTATCTCCAGCCGATTTAAAAAAAACGGGTGCTGCATTTGACCTACCCATTGCTATTGGCATCTTAGCTGCATCGGAACAATTACCATCCCCTTCTCCACTAGAACAATATATTATCATGGGAGAGTTGGGACTAGATGGTTATTTATATCCTATCAAAGGTGTCCTAGCCATGGCCATGCAAGCAAAGGAAGAATGTTTTTCAGGTATGATCGTTCCCAATGCCAATAAAGCCGAAGCCATGATGGTAGATGAATTAGCTGTTTTTGGATTTGATCACATCCAAGAAGTGATTGCCTTTTTAAAAGACCCTTTATATAGTAGTCCCGAACTTTCTAAAAATTTAAAAATAAATAACCTTATCTCTAAAATACATACCAGCTCAACATTAACACAAGTCATCCCTGATTTTTCTGAAGTGAAGGGACAATTCTATTGCAAACGCGCATTAGAAGTTGCTAGTGCAGGTGGGCACAATATTATCATGATTGGTCCTCCTGGTGCAGGTAAAACGATGTTAGCAAAAAGTATCGTTTCTATTTTACCCCCATTAAGTAAAAAGGAAGCGCTGGAAACTAGTAAAATTTACAGTGCAAGCGGTAAGTTGGCTATCAATAATCAATTACTTAGTCAAAGGCCATTTAGACAACCGCACCATACTTTATCTGCTATAGCCATGATTGGAGGTGGAAGTTTTCCGCAGCCTGGTGAAATTTCATTGGCCCACAATGGAGTCCTATTTTTAGATGAGCTTCCAGAATTCAATAGATCCGTTATAGAAGTTTTAAGGCAACCCATGGAAGAAGGCGTGGTAGCCATTGCAAGAGCTAAAATGAGTGTTCAGTTTCCAGCAAGGTTTATGTTAATGGCTTCGATGAATCCCTGCCCTTGTGGTTTTTACAATCACCCCCAAAAAGAGTGTCATTGTAGCCCTAGCTCCATTCAAAAGTATATGCATAAAATATCTGGTCCTTTATTAGACCGAATTGACTTACATATTGAAGTTTCTCCTGTTTCGTATGAGGATCTTAGAGGAAATGACGAAAGTGATTCCTCTGCCGCCATCGCTAAAAGGGTACAAAAAGCAAGAGCGATTCAATTTCAAAGGTTTGCATTAGAACAAGGGGTGTACAACAATGCTCAAATGAACAGTAGCCAATTAAAAAAGTTTTGCTCCATTTCACCCACTGCGGAAACCTTGTTAAAAAATGCGATGGAAAAATTCCAATTAAGTGCCCGTGCTTTTGATCGTATTTTGAAAGTAAGCAGAAGCATAGCAGATTTAGAAGCTAAAGAAAATATTGAAATAGGCCATATAAGCGAGGCCATTCAATATAGAAATTTAGATCGTTCTAGCTGGGGCCAATTTAAAAACTAAGGTTTTTTACAAGTGAAATTCCTTGGATTAATATTGACCAGTTTTTAGCAAAACCAAAGTGCAAGCTTCCATAGTTTCGATGCCATTTTTGGCTGCAAGTGAAGCTAGTATTGGATTTTCAGTGCCTGGATTAAATATAATTCGACGTGGCGCTAGGGCAATAATAGCTTCTAAATATTCGCTTTGTGCTGCTGGACCTAGGTATAAAGTGACGGTATCAACAGTCCCTTGCACTGGCCATTCATTGATGATAGCTGTGTTATTGATCTGTCCTTTTTTGATGCCAAAAGGATACACTGCATACCCTTTTTCTTCCAAAAGCGCTGTTGCTAAAAAACTGTATCTTTCTGGATTGGGCGTTGCGCCAACTACTAATGTCAGGGGTGTCTTCATTACACAAATCTATTATAAAAAATCAATACATTTAATTTAGTTACAATAAAACAATGTAATTTTATATTTATAAAAAACTAACAATTTAAAAATAAACATCATGGCAAAGTCAAACAAGAAAAAAGTAGTAGCAAAAAAGAAAGTGGTAGCAAAAAAAGTAGCCCCTAAGAAGAAAGTGGCGGCTAATAAGAAATCAACTGCAAAAAAGACAGCTCCTAAAAAGAAAGTAATAGCTAAGAAAAAAGCAACTGCAAAAAAAGCGGCTCCTAAAAAGAAAGTAGTGGCTAAGAAAAAAGTAGTAGCAAAAAAGAAAGTTGCTACAAAAAAAGCAGCACCTAAAAAGAAAGTAGTAGCTAAGAAAAAAGTAACTGCACCAGCAGCAGCTCCTGCAGCAGCTGTAGTTGCTCCTACCCTTTTTACTGAACCAATTACTACACCAACGGCATAGTAAACTTATTCAATTGATAAATCCCGTCCCGATTCCGTTTATTCGGGTAAGACGGGATTTTTTTATGTTAATTTAAATTATAATTATGCGAATTATTTTAATGCTTTTATGTTTCCCATTGCTATTGCAAGCGCAAAGCAATTCCATTACTGAAAAAACAAAGTCAATGGAATTTCACAAAGGGTATTTTAATTACTGGTGGGATGCCAATCAGGGAAAAATTTATATGGCCATAGATAAATTAGATCATCCCTTTTTGTATGTCAATTCTTTGCCAGCGGGCCTAGGATCTAATGATATCGGGCTTGATAGAGGGCAAATTGGAGATTCCAGAATTGTCTTTTTTCAAAGAGTTGGTAAAAAAGTATTGCTTACACAACCCAATTTTGATTACCGAGCCATCTCTAATGATCCAAGGGAACAAAAAGCAGTGACTGAATCATTCGCGCAATCTATTCTTTTTAATTTTACAGTAGAAGCAGAAGAAGGTAATACTATTTTAATTGACGCCACTTCTTTCTTTTTAAGAGATGCCCATGGTGTAGCAGATAGAATAAGAAAAACAAAACAAGGCACTTACACTTTAAATGAGGGCCGCTCTGCTATTTATATAAAAAACACTAAAAATTTTCCTAAGAACTCTGAATTTGAAGCCACGCTTACTTTTGTAGGAGGTTCTGACGCTGGTAGATATATTCAAACTATTGCGCCTTCCATTGAAGCACTCACAGTTAGGATGCATCATAGCTTTGTAGAACTTCCCGACAATAATTATTCCCCAAGAAAATACGACATAAGAAGTGGCTATTTTGGATCGACTTATTTTGATTACGGAAGTGATATTAGTGAACCAATACAACAAATGGTCATTAATAGACACCGTTTATTTAAAAAAGATCCTACTGCTGCATTAAGTGAGCCAGTGAAGCCAATAATTTATTATTTAGACAATGGCACCCCCGAGCCCATTCGATCTGCATTATTAGATGGTGCAAGATGGTGGAATCAAGCATTTGAAGCAGCAGGTTATAAAAATGCTTTTCAAGTTCAAGTGCTACCAGATTCTGCCGATCCCATGGATATAAGATACAATATGATTAATTGGGTACATCGTTCTACCCGAGGTTGGAGCTATGGTTCAACCATATCTGATCCAAGAACTGGTGAAATTATCAAAGGACAAGTCACGCTTGGTTCTTTGAGAGTTCGCCAAGATTACTTAATTTTTACAGCTTTACTTTCACCTTATATCAATGGCCAACCGGTTTCAGAAAAAATGAGAACCGCTGCTATACAAAGGCTAAGGCAATTGGCTGCGCATGAAGTAGGTCATACCATTGGTTTACAACATAACTACGCTTCTAGTTTCAATGACCGAGCATCTGTTATGGATTATCCGCATCCTAATATTTATGTGAATGAAAAAGGAGAAATGGATTTCTCTAAAGTATATACCAATGAAATTGGCGCCTGGGATAAAAGAGCCATTCTTTTCGGCTACCAAGATTTTGGAAAAGTAAGCACTGCAGTTGAAAACGAGGCATTAAATAATATGCTAGCAGAAAATTCAAAGAATGGTTTATTATTTATTGCTGATGCGGATGCAAGAGCTGCAAGTGGCTTTCATCCTTATGCACATTTATGGGACAATCAATCTGATGCAGTAGTTGGTTTGGAGCAAGTAATTGCAGTTAGAAAAAAAGGCTTAGCTCAATTTGGCGAAAATGCTATCCCCAATGGAACACCGCTTTCTAAATTAGAAGACATGCTAGTTCCTTTGTATAATTACCACCGCTATCAATATGAAGCCGTCACCAAACTCATTGGTGGCATGAATTATAATTATAGTGTAAGAGGTGACGCCAATCAAATTAAACCTACCATCTTATCCAATGCCATTCAACAAAAAGCATTGGATGCAGCACTAGGTTGTTTGTCGGCAAGTACCCTTGTACTACCAGAAAATATTTTAGCCTTAATTCCTCCTCGCCCTCCTATGTATTATGGTGTGGGTGAATTATTTGAAAAAAGAACTGGTATGAGCTTTGACGCTTTAGCGGCAGCTGAAGCCTTAGCCGATTTTGAATTAGGATTTTTATTTAATGTGGAAAGAGCCAATAGACTAGTTCAAAACAAAGCCAGGGCCAATACCCTTGGCTGGGATCAGGTTTTAGATGCCATCTTAGAAAAAACCTGGTACACTAAAATTACCACTGGCTTAGAAGGAAGCATTCAATTGCAAACACAACAATTAACGCTTACTTGGTTATTAGGTATGAGCCAAAGTACCGATGCTAATTTTGAAGTGAGGACTATTTGCAATGACCGCATTCAACAATTAAAAACCAAATTAGAAATTTTAGCAAAAACGGATCCTGCACATAAAGCACAGTATGGATATGCTTTAGAAAGAATTAAAAATCCAAAAGATATTGTGCTTCCTAAACCTACCATTATCCCACCAGGTGCTCCCATTGGATGCGATATAGAATAAATTAGCAGGCCTAGTTATTTAACAAAAGCTATAGTTCATTGGGCTTAAATAATTAAATCAAAAAAAGCCCCCCGAATTCTCGAGGGGCTTTTTTAATATCATCAGTGATTTAAAATAACTTATACAAACATCCTTATAGGTTCTTCTAAATAACTTTTTAAAGTTTGTAAGAAAGCAGATCCAGTTGCACCATCTACCACTCTATGATCGCAACTTAAAGTTACATTCATGACATTGCCTGGAACTACTTGACCATTTTTTACCACTGGTTCTTGCGCAATACCACCCACGGCTAATATACAAGCATCCGGTGGATTGATAATAGCAGTGAATTGATCTATTCCAAACATGCCTAAATTAGAAATGGTGAAAGTACTTCCTTCCCAATCGGCAGGTTGTAGTTTTTTATCTTTTGCTTTTTTAGCAAACTCCTTTACGGAAATACTTATTTCATCCAATGAAAGGCCATCTGCATAACGAAGTACCGGTACTAATAATCCTTCATCCACTGCAACAGCAATTCCAATATTCACATGATGGTTTTCACGAATCACATCGCCCAACCAACTGCTATTTACTTTTGGATGTTGCTTCAATGATAAGGCTACTGCTTTTACGATAAAATCGTTAAAGCTTATTTTAACAGGCGCAGTTTCATTCACAACAGTTCGAGCTGCAATGGTCGCATCCATATTAATTTTCATGGTTAAGTAAAAATGCGGTGCCGTAAATAAACTTTCACTTAAACGTTTTGCAATTACTTTACGCATTTGCGAAACTGGCGTATCTACAAAACTCACTTGACCAACAAAATTGGTGCTTCTTGGTGCCGCCATTTTTACATTGCTCATTGCATTGCTTGATGGCTTATAATTTTCTAAATCTGTTCTGGTAATTCTTCCATGTTCTCCTGTGCCTTGCACGAATTTTAAATCGATGCCTTTGTCTTTTGCAATTTTCTTGGCTAATGGAGAAGCAAATATTCTTCCTTCGTTTACTACTGCCGCAGGAGCAGTAGCCACGGGTATAGGCGCTGTTGCAGGAGGTGCTGATACAGTAGCTGTTACAACAGGTGCTGCGGCCTTAGGCGCTTCAGTAACTGAAGGTGATTTAACCGACTTTACAATGCTATCAATGTCGAGTCCTGGTTGCCCAATAATACACAACAATTGATTGACTAATATTTTTTCTCCTGCTTGTGCTCCTTGGTATAATAAAGTTCCGTCTTTATAAGATTCTAATTCCATGGTGGCTTTATCTGTTTCGATATCGGCCAACACTTCTCCTTTGGTTACTTTATCGCCTACTTTTTTATGCCAACCAGCAATTACCCCTTCAGTCATCGTATCACTTAATCTTGGCATTAATACCACTTCTTCCATCGAGCTTAAATCTGCGGTAGTAGTTGGAGTAATTGGAGTAATTGGAGCAGCTGCAGGTGTTGCAATAGCTTCAGTGGTAGCAGGTGCTTGTGAAGTGGCTATTGCCGAATTTGTATTTTGTGCAATTAAAGCAGTTATGTCTTCCCCTGCTTTTCCGAAAATCGCTAATAAATCATTCACCTGTAATTTGCCACCACGAGGTGTTCCTATATGTAATAAAATGCCATCTTGATAACTTTCCAATTCCATGGTTGCTTTGTCCGTTTCAATTTCGGCTAATAAATCACCTTTTTTAACGGTATCCCCCACTTTTTTATGCCAGGCAGCCACCACGCCTTCGGTCATGGTATCACTTAAACGGGGCATTAATATTACTTCAGCCATAGGTAAAAGGAAGTTTTGTAATTAGGCGTGAAATTACATCAAAAATGTTTTTTTTCCCACCAGAAAATGCAATTTTCTATCAAAAAGAGGCAAAAACAAGGCTATTTAAGTAAAAGGCTATCCTCTACTGACCTTGCGCCAAGCTATAGGCTTTTTTATCGGCCCACATGTTCAATATTTCTAAGGAACATATTTTAAAATCTATCGCCAAAGCTCGGTAGATATCAATTACATCGTCCTGAGACAAAGGCAAAGAATTAACCGTTTCAAAACGACAATAATATTGATTCACCAAATTGGTAAAAATAGAGCCTGAAGGCCAAACCTGTGTTCCTCGGTTGGTGATGGTTACCAATTTAAGTGCCTCTGTTGTATGACTTAAACATTTATCTGCAATCACTTTTGGTTGATCATTACTTTCTATAAAAAAATCAACACCTACAATTTTATGATCATCATTCAAATCACTTTGCAACATGGGATTGTGCTCTAATTTAAAATTAGTAGGGGTTACATAAAAATTAGGCAACATTGGTTTTGGATTGTGCTTAGGTTGCTTACCAAAATTATCAATGATGGCTTGAGCAAAAACAGTTGTGTTTACAGAAGGGATAGATTTATCTCCAAAGTCTCCCGTATGAACGCCAGATTCTAAAGTAAATAACAATGCATTCTCAATGGAGATGGCTTGTTCCATTAATCCCAAATGACGCAGCATACTTAATCCACTTAATAAAAGAGAAGTAGGATTCGCTATATTTTTTCCTGCAATATCTGGAGCTGTTCCATGTACCGCTTCAAAAATAGAGATATGATCGCCAATATTAGCAGAAGGCGCAAAACCAAGCCCCCCCACTAATCCAGCACATAAGTCACTCACTATATCACCTTGCAAATTCGTTAATACAATTACGTCAAATAAATCGGGACGACTAACCAATTTCATACATAAGTCATCTACAATTACATCATCTGCTTTTAATTCAGGATATTCTTTAGCTACTTCTTTAAATACTTCTAAAAATAAGCCATCCGTTAATTTCATAATGTTGGCCTTGTGACCACAAGTAATTCTTTTGGCCCCTTTCTTCTTTGCCATTTCAAATGCATAGCGAATTACTTGTTCACTTCCTGGACGAGTAATAAAACGTCTTCCCAATGCCACATCTTGCGTAAGCATATGTTCTATTCCACCATAAGTATCTTCAATATTTTCTCTGACAATGGTTAAGTCTATAGCAATACCCGCTTTACTAAATACTGTTTCCACTCCACTTAATGTTTGAAATTTTCTATCGTTCGCGTAGGTATTCCATGTTTTACGTGCAGTTACATTTACGCTTTTTACCCCTTTGCCCTTTGGGGTTTCCATAGGCCCTTTAAAAAGAATGCCTAATGTCTCAATGGTTTCTTTTGCCTGTGAAGTCATTCCATTGTTAAAGCCCTTGTCAAAAACCCATTTTCCCATATCTACAAAATCATACTCCAAAGGCACTTTGGCGGCGTTAAAAATAGTAATAACTGCTTCCATTATCTCTGGCCCAATGCCATCTCCCTTTGCTACTGCAATCTTCATTTTGGTGTATTTTAGAGTGAATTTTTGATTGTTTTTCGTTGCTATTTTAGTCCTAATTCATTAGTTTTCGCAAAGTTAAGCGACTTAGGGGGTCAAATAAAAAAATTGCACACCTTTTTATATAATCGGCCCAAATATTTGGTACTTTTATCCGGCAGTATTCTCTGCCATTGTACAATAGACAGTTTTCTTATGGTCTCGAAAATTTCAGAGGGCGTTGAAGTAAGCATAGAAACCTTTTACCAAAAGGATTATAGCAACCCTTTGCAAAATGAATACATGTTTGCTTACCGCATTACCATTGAAAACCACAATTCTTTTCCAGTAAAATTACTAAAGCGCTATTGGGAAGTATTTGACAGCAATAGCGAACACCGAGTTGTGGAAGGCGAAGGTGTAGTAGGTGTTCAACCTTTAATTATGCCTGGCAAACATTACCAATATGTGAGCGGTTGTCATTTAAAAAGCGAGCTAGGAAAAATGCAAGGTCATTACACTATGGAGAATATAGAAACCCGAGATTTAATCAATGTGAATATTCCCGCATTTAAAATGGTGGCTCCTATTAAGTTAAATTAAGGTGCCATTAGTTAAACGCACCCTATTGAATAGGCTGTAAAATTTACTTCTTTAATTAGTAAGTTTATTTCTGTTAAAAACCGACCTTTACCCTATGAAGATTTGTATCGCTCAACAGAATTATCATATTGGCAATTTTGAACAGAATACGCATAAAATTTTAGCTGCTATTGAAGAAGCCAAAAAGCAAGGAGCAGATTTAATTTTATTTAGCGAAATGAGCGTTTGCGGCTACCCTGCTAGAGATTTTGTAGAGTTTGATGATTTTATAACAAAGTGTTATGAAAGTATTGAACAAATTAAAGCGGCAGCGGATACCATTGGTGTTTTAATTGGAAGTCCTGCGCGCAATCCCAATAAAAAAGGAAAAGATTTATTTAACGCTGCTTTTTTCTTGTATGAGAAAAAAGTGATTGCAGAAATTCACAAAACATTATTACCCACTTATGATGTTTTTGATGAAAACAGATATTTTGAACCTGCTGATGATTGGAAAGTAATTTCATTTAAAGGAAAAAAATTAGCCATTACTATTTGTGAAGATATATGGAACTTAGGGGACAACCCATTGTACCGCATTTGTCCCATGGATAAAATGATGGATCAAAAGCCTGATATATTATTAAATTTAAGCGCCTCCCCTTTTGACTATACCCATGACGAAGACAGAAAAGCAACTATAAAATCAAATGTGCTTAAATATAAAATTCCTTTATTTTATTGCAATGCCATAGGAAGTCAAACTGAAATTGTTTTCGATGGCAGTTCATTAGTATTTGATAAGGATGCCAATTTGTGTGGCGCACTGCCCATGTTTGAATCGGCTTTAGCTACTTTCGAATGTACCGAAGAGGGGAAAATTAACGCCCCCATCATTGAACCAGCCGCAAGAGTAGCTAACAAAGAACTGAACCCAGAAAAATTAATTCCCGAATTAAATATTGACCAAGTATACAAAGCGCTCGTTTTAGGGGTAAAAGATTATTTTAATAAAATGGGCTTCAAAAAAGCAATTCTAGGCTCCTCTGGAGGAATAGATTCTGCAGTTACTTTAGCCATTGCCTGTGAAGCATTAGGAAAAGAAAATGTACATGCTATTTTAATGCCTTCCCCTTATTCCTCTGATCATTCTATTAAGGATGCAGTGCAATTAAGTGAAAATTTGAACAACCCTTACGATATCATTCCTATTAAAGAAGTCTATGAAAGTTTTTTGTCTACTTTAAAACCTTTATTCAAAGACCTTCCTTTTTCTTTAGCAGAAGAAAATATACAAAGTAGATCAAGGGGAAATTTATTAATGGCCCTTGCTAATAAATTTGGCTATGTATTATTGAACACCTCTAATAAAAGTGAATTGGCAACGGGTTATGGAACTTTATATGGAGACATGGCAGGTGGACTAGGGGTTTTAGGAGATTGCTACAAACTTCAAGTATACGAATTAGCAAAATATATCAATCGGACTAAAGAATTAATTCCATTCAATATTATTAATAAAGCGCCTAGTGCCGAACTAAGACCTGATCAAAAAGATAGCGACAGCTTACCTGCATATGAAATTTTGGATCAGCTATTATATCAATACATTGAAAAACGCGCCAACCCAAGCACCATTAAAACTTTTGGGTTTGATGGCGCATTGGTAGATAAAACTTTGAAGATGGTTAATAGCAATGAATATAAGCGGAATCAGTTTTGTCCTATTATTCGTATTTCACCCAAAGCTTTTGGAGTAGGACGAAGGGTTCCTATTGTAGCAAAGTATTTAAATTAATTTACTTTTTCTTTTTAATCCCTGCAGCCTAATTTTAATAGCTATATTGTACTTGTATTAAATTGAGATCTTTTATGAAAAAACTTTTTTATCTATTTTTAAGCTTTTTCCTACTTTGGGCAAATAGTAAAGTAATTGCTCAAGACATTAATCCCATTCTACCTGGCGCCTATCAAACAGAACAATACATTCCCTTATTAAAAAATAAGCGGGTGGGTGTTTTTACCAACCACACCGCAATAATTAATAATAAACACTTAATTGATACATTATTATTGGCAGGCATCAACATACAAAAAATATTTACTCCCGAGCATGGCTTAAGAGGCACTGCTGACGCAGGCGAAATGACCATAGACAGCATTGATTCTTTGACCGGAATTCAAATAGTTTCCTTGTATGGCAACAAATATGGACCCAACCAAGATGATCTGAAAGACATTGATATATTATTATTTGATATTCAGGATGTAGGTGCCCGTTTTTATACTTACATTTCTTCCTTGCAATATTTTATGGAAGCCGCTGCTGCTAATAATAAACCATTAATTATTTTAGACCGACCTAACCCCAATGGACATTATGTTGATGGCCCTGTGCTGGAAAAATCATTCGCTAGCTTTGTTGGAAAAAATAGCGTTCCAATTGTATATGGCATGACCATTGGAGAATATGCCACTATGTTAAAAGGGGAACATTGGCTAAATGGAAAAAATAGTGCAGGTGTATCACTTACTGTAATCCCTTGTAAAAATTATGACCACCAAACCATGTATAGCTTAAACGTTGCGCCTTCCCCTAACTTGACAAGTATGAATGCCATTTATTGGTATCCCAGTACTTGCTTAATAGAAGGAACTATATTAAGCGAAGGAAGAGGTACTGATCATGCTTTCGCCTATATAGGTCATCCATTGATTGCCAACAAAGGTTTTGAATTTACACCCAGCTCCCGAACAGGGGCCAAGGAACCAAAATTAAAAAATAAAATTTGTTACGGCTGGGACCTAAGTCAAAAGCTTGCCCCAAAAAATAAAATTGATATTGAATTAATTATTGAAATGTATGACGCCTTCCCTCTAAGAGATTCTTTTTTTGTAGCCTCTCCTGGCAAAAAGACAACAAATTATTATTTCAATAAATTAGCTGGCAATGCAAGTTTAATGCGCCAAATACAATCGGGCGCTTCCGCCAAACAAATTAGAGCCAGTTGGCAAAAAGGCATACTCAGATTTAAAAAAATTAGAAAAAAATATTTATTCTACAAAGATTTTGAATAAAAAAAAAGGCCCCCGAGTTCGGAGGCCTTTTTTTTATAAGTACTTTATTAATTACCAATAATTGGTATCATTAATTTATGAACTGCCTCATTTAAAGCCTTTACCCCTTCTTTTTTAATATTTTCATATTTCTTCAATTGCTCGTCCGTAAGGGATTTTAACGCTGCATAAGTTTCTTTCACTTGCTTGGTTGGAGCTACATATCCTGCAGCTGCAGATTCAAATACACCAGCTATTTTATCATCCAAACGAATTGGGAAGTTTAAAACGTCTTGTCCGCTCTTCGCTTTGGTTTGGTGTAAGGCTTCCTCAATACTTGTTAAGCTGGCTAATAGATCTTTGCTTTGCTTTTGGAATACAGAATCCTTCGTTTTCTTTTGCAACCCTTGTACTTGTGAACGAATTTCCTTAAGCCCTTTTAAAGTTTTCATGATGGTATTAAAACAATCTGATACTTCTAATAAGAATTGTTCTTGCGCTTTTAAATCTGCATCGGATATTTTATAATTCGGATCCGCCAAAATGGTAAATGGTTGCTCGGTTACTGTATTATCAATAGTCACTTTTGCAGTGTATTTACCTGGAGCTGCTAATACTGGACTGGTTGAACCATTCCAAAGTATCAAACCAGTTTCTGGTTTCTCTATTTCAGTGTGGTACATATTCCAAATAAAATTTTGGAATCCCGCTTCTGCGCTTGGTCCACCTACATCATTTTGATTAAAAGTTTTGATGACTTTCTTTTGATCATCTAATATACTTATCATCACTCTTGCCGAATCATTGGTATTATTGGCTTTCCAATAATTAATCACAACCCCTTTAGGAGGATTTATTCCAACATTAGCAGGTAGTCCTACTTTTTTGCCACGACTTCTTCTGCCGCCCATTTGAGGTGGTACACGATAGGTATTAGCAATTGGGAAAACTTGGTTCACCGTTGGTGCAGGTTGAAAATTCTCTACAAATGATAAGTTATCTAAAATATAAATACTTCTTCCTTGTGTAGCCACAATCAAATTTTGATCTTTGATCAATAAATCTGTGATAGGGGTGATAGGAAGATTTAATTGAAAACGCTCCCAAGATTTTCCATCATTCATAGAAACATACAATCCGAATTCGGTACCTGCAAACAAAACACCTGCTTTCCTTGGACTGGCTACAATGGCTCTTGTGAAGTGCAAGGGGTTAATTCCGTTGGTTATTTTTTCCCATGTTTCTCCATAATCATGTGTTACATATAAGTAAGGAGTAAAATCATCTAACTTATAACGCGTCCCTGCAAAATAAGCAGTGCCTTTTCTTAAAGGATCCACTTCTACTCTATTCCACATCATCCATTGTGGAACATCTTTAGGCGTCACATTTTTCCAATGCGCACCACCATCTCTACTCACATTAATTAAGCCGTCATCACTTCCAGTCCATAATAAATCTTTTTCCAATGGAGATTCTGCGGCTGTAAATATGGTGCAATAATATTCTACACTGGTGTTGTCTTGAGTGATTGGCCCCCCAGAACTTTTTTGTCTGCTTTTGTCATTGGTAGTTAAATCTGGAGATAACATATTCCAACTTGCCCCTTCATTTTCAGTAGCAAATAAATGATTCCCTGCCGTATATAATTTTTTTGGATTGTGAGGAGAAAAGAAAATTGGATGATTCCATTGAAAACGATATTTCATTGCTTCCGCACCAGCTCCCATTGGATTATCAGGCCATACATTTATCACTCTGTTCTCTCCAGTTTTATGATCATATCTTGTGATTAAACCACCATAAGATCCGCCATATACAATATCACTATTCGTTGGATCGGCAACAATATAGCCACTTTCGCCACCAGCGGTTACTTGAAAATCACTCTCGCCAATATAAGCACCATAGGTACTTGATAAAATTCTAAAAGCACTATTATCCTGTTGAGCTCCCAAAACTCGATAAGGGAAATTATTGTCTGTACTTAATCGATATACTTGAACAGTAGGTTGATTCATTACCGTACTCCAATTTTTTGCACCATCCAAACTTACTTGTGCTCCACCATCATCAGACAAAATCATTCTTTTGCCATTTTTGGGATCTATCCATAAATCATGATGATCTCCATGTTGTGAACTAACGGGTGCAAAAGTTTTTCCTCCATCACTTGAAACCATAAAGTTTACATTAGGGCAATACACTTTATTTTCATCTGCAGGATCAATAAATACTTTAGTATAATACCAAGCACGTTGACGAATGTTATTATCACTATTGACTAATTCCCAAGTTTTACCTGCGTTCTCTGACATATACAAACCACCATCCTTATTCTCAATGATAGCATATAGTTTATCAGAATTTGATCTTGCAACCGCAATTCCTGTGATACCCCATACCCCTTTTGGAAATCCTTTGTTGGTTTTAATAGAATTCCATGTTTCTCCACCATCAGTGCTTTTATATAAACCAGATCCCTCTCCACCACTCTCTAAACTATAAGGCGTACGTATTAATTGCCAAGTACCTGCATATAAAATTTCAGGATTACTTGGATCTACCACTAAATCACTTGCGCCTGTTTGCTCATTTACGTACAATACTTTTTTCCAATTTTGTCCACCATCTATACTTTTATAAACCCCTCTATTGTCATTAGGTCCAAATAAATGACCCATCACCGCTGCCCAAATAATGTCTTGATTTTTTGGATGTACTACAATTCTTACAATATGTCTTGCTTCTTTTAAGCCAATATTTTTCCAAGTTTTTCCATCATCGATTGATTTCCACATACCTCCCAAACCCTCACTCACGTTGCCTCTCATCGTACCTTCTCCTTCACCCACATACACCACCGATTCATTAGATGGCGCTAAAGCTATAGCTCCAATGGTACCACCAAAAAAGCCATCAGAAATATTTTTCCAATTGCTACCCGCATCAACTGATTTCCATACACCGCCACCGGTAGATCCCATGTAAAAAGTATTGATATCGGTAAAAGAACCCACCCCCGCAGCGGCCCTGCCACCTCTAAAGGGTCCAATAAGCCTAAAATTTTGCGCTTTAATAATGGGATCCTGTGCCAATGCATTGGTTGGCTCAACATTTGCAGCTACTGTTTTTTTCTTTTGAGCATCCACTTTATTTACACCCAACAAAGAAAATAAGACTGCAGTAATTAATAATAATTTTTTCATACTATTCGTTTTTTATATTTAAATACTAAAATAACGGACCCTTATTTTTACTAAGTGCCCGTTAACTATTTTATTTTATAGATTCGTAATCCTTGAATTTAGCTACAGGTGTAGCTTCCACAAGTTTTCTAAAATTGAGCCAATCTTTGGTAAAGAATTGATTTGCTTTTGTAAGTACATTTTGAATGGCTACTTCTGCATCTTGCAATTTCTTTTCTTCTTGTTCACCAGGCATGGTGTTTTTACCCAAAATTAACATGCTTGCATCTCTAATAATAGAAATAGGCGTGATAACGTCAACCGTACCGTAACCTTGCTTCTCTTGCTTTTTACCCATGATGTATTCACGTAAAGCTTTTGATTTTGCAGTGATGTCTTTATGTGCTTTATTTAAAGTATCTAAGCCTTTGTCTTTTTTATCCTTCCACTCTGTTTTTAATTGAGTCAACAAGGCATCTACTTCATCTAATTGATCTAATGCACTATTAAATTTATCTGCACTTGGCTGATGCTTTGCTAACAACTCGTCTTGCTTTTTAACGACTTCAGTTCTTTCAGCTAATCTAGCATCATCTTTTACCTCTATCCACATAGAATCTTTTTTATTATTAGCGGTAACCACTACTTTGTATTTTCCTGCCAATACATCACGCCCTTTAAATTCTTTTACATCATCTGCATCTGCCACTTCTTCTACCATTCTTCTACCTCCACCTCCTCCGGTTTTTGGCATGCCTGCTGCACGATTTCCTTTTTGTTCAAATCCCCAATATTGTCTGTTAAATCCAGAGTCTACTTTAAAAGATAAGTTTCTAATCACAGAATCTTGCGCGTCTTTAATTTGCACTTTCACTTTTTTAATACTATCTATTAAATAAATAGTAAATGGATACCCTACAGGACGATTGGTTCCATCATACATCCCCCAAGTGCTCCATTCATAACTTGAATTTTTATAGGCTGCATTAATAACTGCATTAGGCGCAGATACAAAAAAGTTAGTGGCCACTCCTTTATTGTGTGCCAACTTACGAAGAGGCTTTATATCATCTAATACCCACATAGCTCTACCAAAAGTAGCAATCGCTAAATCGGCTTCTCTTTCTTGAATAGCAAAATCATAAGTGGAAACAGATGGGTAGCCATTTTTCCATTGCTGAAAACGCTCACCATTGTCTAAACTTACATATAAGCCTTGTTCTGTTCCTACAAATAATAAATTAGGTTCAGTTGGATCTTGTATCACCGTTAATGCATAGCCTGTTACTTTATTCGTACCTAAAATATTGGTCCATGTTTTTCCTAAATCGGTCGATCTAAAAATATATGGTGCAAAGTCACCTTGTCTATAATTATTGGCTACCACAAAAACTTCATTGGCATTGTAAGTAGAAGTTCTAATTTGAGGAACCCATGCACCCTTAGGTAACCCTGTGATATTGGCTGTAACATTACTCCAAGTGCTGCCCCCATTTGTAGATAATTGAACTTGACCATCGTCCGTACCAATCCATATCAAATCTTTTTGAACAGAAGAAGGCGCAATGGTAATTATAGTACAATGATTTTCTGCACCGGTAATATCCACACTTAAACCTCCATTATTGGTTTGATCAATTTTAACACTATCATTGGTCGTTAAATCAGGAGAAATGACTTTCCATGCAGCACCCTTGTTTAAACTTTTATGTAAATATTGAGAGCCATAATAAATAGTTTTTTTATCAAATGGATCTTGGGCAATGGCCGCATTCCAGTTAAAACGTAAAAGTGTTTTTGCATCAGGCGCAGGGGGTTGAATATAGGTGCTTTCTCCAGTTGCTGTATTGTATCTTCCCACTGAACCACCTTGGCTCATTGCATATACCCAATTGGCATCTTCAGGATCTGGTGCTACATCAAATCCATCTCCACCCCATAAATTATCCCAATGATAATTCTTGATGCCTCCTTGTATATAAGTATAAGCTGGCCCTCTCCAAGAACCATTGTCTTGCATGCCACCCATTATATGATAAGGCGTTTCGTTGTCTACATTGACATGATAAAATTGACCCACTGGAATTTTTTCATCAAACATCCAAGTTTTTCCTCCATCTCTTGTAATGCCTATACCACCATCATTTCCATCGATTATCAATTTATTATCTGTCGGATGAATCCAAAATGCATGATGATCTGGATGAATACCACTATAAGGAATTATAGTTTCAAAACTTTTCCCCGCATCAATACTTTTTACTACAGTTTGACTTATGTACCAAAGGGTATTTTCATTTAAAGGATCACAAATAATATCTTGGAAATAAAAAGGACGATTATCTACAATTGATTTTTGCGCATTCACTAAAGTAAAATTGTATCCACCGTCGTCACTTTTATATAAGCCACTTTTAGTAGATTCTACCAATGCATACACTCTATTTGGATTGGACCTACTCATAGCAATCCCCACTCGACCTAAATTTCCATCAGGCAATCCATTTTCTTTTCCCAATTTGGTGAAATTTTTTCCACCATCAATCGTCATATAAATACCACTTCCCTTTCCGCCACTTTCTAAATGATAAGCATTACGATAATGATGCCACATAGCCACCAATAATTTATTTGGATTTTTTGGATCCATAATCATGTCCCCCACCCCTGAAGTATCATTGGTATACAATATTTGATTCCAAGTTTCTCCACCATCAGTTGTTTTATATACTCCTCTGTTTTTACTTTGTCCGTAAGGGTTTCCAATTGCTCCTGCATAAACAATATTTGGATTGGTGGGATCTATTATCACTCTATGAATATTTTTCGTCAACTCCAAACCCATTCTTTTCCATGTTTTACCGGCGTCTAATGTTTTATAAATTCCCTCTCCCATACTCACTGAATTTCTTGGGTTGCCTTCGCCTGTTCCTACCCAAACCACACTTGGATTTGATTGTTGAATAGCTAAAGCACCAATATTCAATAAAGGTTGTTCATCAAATACGGGTGTCCAACTCACTCCGCTATTACTGGTTTTCCAAACACCGCCAGAAGCAGCGCCAATCCATATATTATTCGGATTGGCTATTTCCGCATCAATCGTAGTTACACGACCACTCATAGAGGCTGGACCCACATTACGAGGTTTCCAATTTTTAAATACTTTATTAATATCTACTCTGGTTTCAGTAGGAGTTTCTACTGGAACTATTTTTTTTGATTTTTGAGCAGACAAATTAGTTAGTGACATGGTCAATGACAATAACAAGGTTCCAACAATAGATATACGCATAATTATAAGTTTGCTTATTTTAAGGAAAATGGACCTGTAAAATATTGATTTTTTGCTAAAAATGGGTGAAAAAAGGTACGAAAACACCAAGGATTTTGATGTGTGGTAGGATTTACAACCCCCAAAACCCGCAAAGGGTTTAAAATCATAAGAGGGAAGATGGGTAATCCTATATTTTTATGAGGATTTACAATCTTTCAATGATACCGGCTATGCCCTGGCCTCCGCCCACACAAGCCGTCACAATACCATATTTTTTATTCAACCTTTCTAAGTCGTTCAATATTTGAACAGTTAATTTACTACCCGTGCAGCCCAAAGGATGACCCAATGCGATGGCCCCGCCATTAATATTCACTTTACTACCATCCAATTCAAGTGCTCTAATCACCGCTAAAGACTGAGAGGCAAAAGCTTCATTCAACTCAAACAAATCAATTTGATCCTGCTTCATGCCAGCTTGCTTAAGCACTTTAGGTACAGCCGCAATTGGACCAATACCCATAATTCTTGGATGCACTCCAGCCGATGCACAATTCACTAAACGACCTATTGGTTTTAATCCTAATGTATTCATCATTTTCTCACTCATCACCATTACAAAACTAGCCCCATCACTTGTTTGAGAAGAATTACCTGCGGTAACAGATCCTTTCAAAGCGAAGGCTGGCTTCAGTTTAGCCAATGCTTCTAAAGTAGTATCTGCTCTCACTCCTTCATCAGTATCTACTACAAAACTTCTCGTGGTTCTTTTATTTTTTTCGTTGATATAGGTTTCATTCACCGTAATGGGTAAAATTCCTTTTTTAAAATATCCATTGTCAATGGCTTGCTTTGCTTTTTGATGCGAAGCCAAAGCAAATGCATCTTGATCCTCTCTAGTTACTTTATATTCATTGGCTACTGCTTCGGCAGTTAAACCCATAGATAAATAATAATCAGGTTCCTCCACTGTAATAGAATAAGCTGGAACTGTTTTCCATCCAGCAGTAGGAACCATCGACATTGATTCAGTACCCCCTGCAATAATGCAATCCGCCATACCTGTTCTAATTTTGGCAGTCGCCATGGCAATGCTTTCTAAGCCGCTGGCACAATATCTATTAATAGTTATGCCGGGCACTTCGATACCCAAAGCTTTAGCAGCAATAATTCTTCCAAATTGTAAACCTTGTTCTGCTTCTGGTACAGCATTACCAACGATAACATCATCAATTACTTTGGGATCTAATTGAGGCAGTGTTTGCATCAATCCTTTAATGACTTCAATAGCCAATTCATCGGAACGCATGAATCTAAATCCACCTTTTTTACTTTTGGTAACGGCCGTTCTAAAGCCTGCTACGATATACGCCTCTTGCATAAAATAAGCATTTTGAAATGATCATTGTAAATTACCCTCATTGACTCCCCAAATGTAGTCATTTTCGTAAAAAGTTGTTTATGCAACTAAATAATTCATTGTAAATTCGCAATATGTTATATCCACTTCTAAGAAATAGCCTTTTTCTATTGTCTCCCGAGACCGCACACCATGTTTCGATGAGTGGTTTGCAATTGGCTTCTTCAGTTCCTTGGTTAAAAAAGCAATTGGCCAATCAATTTCAATATCAAGAAAAGGATTTAGCGAAAACCTGCTTCGGAGTACACTTTCCTAATCCAGTGGGATTAGGAGCAGGATTTGATAAAAATGCAGCTTATTTAGATGAATTAGAAATGCTTGGATTTGGCTTTGTAGAAATTGGAACGGTAACCCCAAAACCACAAGGAGGAAATTCAAAACCTAGATTGTTTAGAGTCACAGATCAAAAAGCATTAATTAATAGAATGGGTTTTAATAATGAGGGTTTAGAAATAATTGCAAAAAGATTAAAAGAAAGAAAAGAAAATTCAACATCGAATTTAATTGTAGGGGGCAATATTGGTAAAAATAAAGTGACAGATAATAGCGAGGCTTGGATAGATTATTGCACCAATTTTAAAGGCTTAGAATCGGTGGTGGATTATTTTGTAGTGAATGTGAGTTCACCCAATACACCTGGATTAAGAGAGCTACAAGAAAAAGAATCTTTGAGAAAAATATTTTCTGAATTACAAGATTTAAATAAAAATAATAAGCCCATCTTATTAAAAATTGCACCCGACTTAGCCGTATCGGCTTTAGATGATATCATTGAATTAACTGCCGAAATAAAAATTGATGGATTGGTAGCCACCAATACTACTATAGATCGCAGCTTATTAACTGGTTTAAATATAGAGAGAGCCAAAAAAATTGGCGCAGGCGGATTAAGTGGAAAACCTTTATTAGAAAAGTCAACACAAGTATTACAATACTTACACAAAGGTATTGCTGGCCGCATTCCCATTATTGCAAGTGGTGGTATCTTTACAGGTGAAGATGCACAAGCTAAAATAGCAGCAGGCGCTTCACTGATTCAAATTTGGACTGGATTTATTTATGAAGGTCCTGCCATTGTAAAAAATATTTGTAAAAGTTTAAGTGCTCCCCAATAATTATGTTAACCATTCAATCATTTTGTTTTAACGCCTTTCAAGAAAATACCTATATCCTTTACAATGAAAAGAAAGAAGCCATCATTGTAGATCCAGGATGTTACTCGCAAGAGGAAGAAAAAACATTAACCGATTTTATTTCCAAAAATGAATTAAAGCCCACTTTATTATTCAATACCCATTGTCATTTAGATCATGTATTTGGTAATAATTTTATTAGTGAAACCTATGGCTTGAAAGTTTTGCTTCATGCCAATGAACAAGTAGTATTAGATCGATTGCCCGAAGCTGCAGCAAAATATGGTATCGCTGTGGAAGCCTACAAGGGGGCGATCCAATATATCCAAGACCAAGAAATAATTACATTTGGGAAGGATGAGTTTAAAGTATTGCTCACCCCTGGGCACTCCCCAGGAAGTGTTTGCTTTTACCATCTTCAACAAGATTTTATTTTAGGTGGAGATCTAATATTTAAAGACAGTGTAGGAAGAACTGACTTCCCAGGCTGCAATCCACAAGATTTGATAAAGAGCATTCGAAATCAAATTCTGCCATTGCCTGATTCTTTGTCTATTTACTCTGGACATGGCCCAGTAACTCAATTAGGAAGGGAGCGGAAAATGAATCCCTATATCAAGCACCTGTTAGACAACTAATTAAAGCTTGTCCTTCAATGATTTCAAAAGCTGGTTAACAATTTGATAATATGGATTGAATAACGCGTTGTGGCATATTAAAACTAATTTTGAGTAAGTAAAAACCTATGGAAGCACCTATTAAGATATTAATTGCAGATGACGAAGCGGACATTCTTGAAATCATAAGCTTTCATTTAGTCAAAGCTGGTTTTGAAGTATTTACAGCTAAAGATGGAAGTGAAGCCATAGAAAAAGCAAATTCCTACGCACCAGATTGTATCATTTTAGATATTATGATGCCCAAGCGAAATGGTTTTGAAGTTTGCGAATATTTAAGAAGCAATTCCAAATTTGATAAAACTTTAATAGTTTTATTAACAGCGTTAAATGATGAAACTTCTCATATTAAAGGACTAGAACTTGGAGGAGATGATTTTATAAGCAAACCTATTAGTCCTAAAGTTTTAATTAGCCGTATCACTGCCTTATTTAGAAGATTGCAACCTAGCACAGGCCAAAATAAAATAATCAATAGTAACGATTTAAGTATCGACCTTTCACAATACAAAACTACCCTCAAGGGGGTGAATTTCGTACTAGCTAAAAAAGAATTTGAATTACTCTACTTGCTTGCCGCTCAACCTGGAAGAGTATTTTTAAGAGGGGAAATTTTATCTCAAGTCTGGGGCAACGATGTTATTGTTGGCGACCGCACCATTGATGTGCATATTAGAAAAATAAGAGCCAAGTTGGGCATTGATTGTATCACTACCGTTAAAGGTGTAGGCTACAAATTCGATTATTAGCAATAAAAGGATAACTTTGTAATGGCGTTTTTAATTTATCCAAGGGCTTATACAAATTATGTTTAAAGGAAAAAATTTATCTCCAAAACAATTGGCTGCTTTAACAGCCTTACTACTAGCTACTTTAATTACGCTTAGTATTTCGATCTTGTTTTCAAAATGGTTATTGTTGTTGGTTTATTTTATTAGCAGCTTCATTATTATTTATTTTTTACTCAATGAAATTTTAGAGCATTTTATTTATCGTAAAATAAAATTAATTTATAAACTCATTGCGCAAACCAAGGCAAGCAAAAGAGAAGAAGCTTATCAAAAATATATACTGCCTCAGAAAGGAATTGATGAGGTGAGAGAAGATGTGGAAGAATGGGCAGCTCAAAAAACAAAAGAGATTCAAGACTTACAATCCAACGAAGCCTTTAGAAAAGAGTTTCTGCAAAATCTTTCCCACGAAATTAAAACACCCATTTTTGCCATACAGGGTTACTTAGAATTATTGGCAGATGGCGCCTTCGATGAAGCAGAAATAGGAAAAAGATTCATTAACAAAGCGCAGTCGAATGTGCAAAGATTGGTTCAGCTAGTCAATGACGTCGACTCCATTACTAATTTGGAAATCAATAAAGATCCTATTTTAAAACAATCATTTATTATTCAAGACATTATTTCCGAAGTAGTGAATAATTTAAATGTGAAAATGATTAAAAAAAATATACAATTTAGTTTTAAGAAAGGCTCTGAAACACCTACCTATGTTTTTGCAGATAAGAATAAAATATATCAGGTCATCGTTAATATTCTTTCTAATGCCTCTAAGTATGGTAAAATAGATGGGCAAATTATTGCAAGTGTTTACACCATTGAAGATCAAAAAATTTTAATTGAAATAAGTGATGACGGTATAGGCATAGCCGAAGAGCATATTCCTAGATTATTTGAGCGTTTTTACCGTACCGATGATGCTAGAAGTAGAGAAATTGGAGGAACCGGCTTAGGGTTGGCTATCTGTAAGCATATTATAGAAGCACACAACGAGACAATGCATCTCAGAAGCAAATTAGGGGTGGGCACCACCGTTGGATTTACCTTAGCCAACAAAGCTTCTTAAAGTTTTTTTTCGTTACTTTGTACTCTAATCATTCTTAATGCAAACTATTTTAGTAACTGGAGGCTGCGGGTATATTGGCGCCCATACCATTGTCGATTTACTTCAAAATGGATTTGATGTAATTTCGGTAGATAATTTATCAAGAGCTTCCTCTCATTCTATAGCTGGTATTGAACAAATTACTGGCAAAAAAATTAAGAATTATGTAGTTGACTTAACCAATAAAGAAGCTACAGAACAAATTTTTATAGCGCATCCAACTATCATAGGCATTATTCATTTTGCAGCCTACAAAGCCGTTGGGGAATCCGTTGAAAAACCATTAGACTATTACGAGAATAATTTATTTTCTTTAGTTCACTTATTACAATTGGCCATTAAGTACCATGCTAAACATTTTATTTTTTCTTCTTCCTGTACAGTATATGGTAACCCCGATACCATTCCAGTTACTGAACTTACCGCATTAAAAACGGCCGCTTCTCCTTATGGTGCTACCAAGCAAATGGGCGAGACCATAGTTCAAGACAGCACCACTGCTCACCCTTTGTCTAGTATATTATTAAGGTACTTTAATCCAGTAGGCGCTCATCCTTCGATAGCGATTGGCGAATTACCCATTGGACGTCCACAAAATTTAGTGCCCGCTATTACACAAACAGCCATTGGCAAATTACCAAAAATGCTTGTTTACGGATCTGATTACGATACCCGTGACGGAAGTTGTATCCGTGATTTTATTCACGTGTGCGATATTGCACATGCACACACTTTGGCTTTACAGTATTCGATAAAAAATGATAAAGTAAACCAATGCGATATTTTTAATTTAGGCACTGGCAATGGTATCACTGTTTTAGAAGCTATTAAAGCTTTTGAAAAAGTAGCTGGCGTTAAATTAAATTATGAAATTGGGCCAAGAAGAGCTGGCGATATCGTTGCTATTTATGCCAACAATGATTATGCTGTAAAAAAATTATGCTGGACTTGCCAGTATGACCTAGATGAAATGATGCGGACTGCTTGGGAATGGGAAAAAAGCTTAGCTAAATAATTTTACGTCTTATTGTTGCACTAACATCTTTGCTGCATTTTCTGCTACTTGCAAGGCTTCAATAAATTCTTCTATCTCTCCATTGATCACCGCATCTAAATTATAAGAAGTTACTCCAACTCTATGGTCGGTCACTCTTCCTTGTGGCCAATTGTAGGTTCTGATTTTAGCACTTCTATCTCCTGTACTTACCAATGTTTTACGATGCCTAGATATTTCATCTTCTTGCTTACGTACTTGCTCTTCAAATAATTTGGTACGCATCATTGTCATTGCTTTTTCACGATTACCCAACTGCGAACGCTCTGTTTGACAAATAATAACCGTCCCAGTGGGTATATGCGTTAACATCACTTTGGTCTCTACTTTATTTACGTTTTGCCCACCCGCACCGCCACTTCGCGATGTTTCCATTTTCACATCTGCAGGATTCAAAACAAAATCTACTTCTTCTGCTTCAGGCATCACCGCAACGGTAGCCGCTGAAGTATGCACTCTCCCTTGTGTTTCAGTGGAGGGTACACGTTGTACACGATGCACTCCACTTTCAAATTTCAAAGTACCATATACATCTTCTCCTGTTACTTCTAATATCACTTCTTTATAGCCACCCACTGTTCCTTCACTTTCACTTACTACTGCAGTCTTCCATCCTTTCTTTTGACAGTATCTTACATACATACCTAATAAATTGCCAGCAAATAAACTAGCCTCATCTCCCCCAGTGCCTGCTCTAATTTCTAAAATAGCATTTTTATCATCTTGAGGATCTTTAGGAATTAATAATTTAGTAAGCTCTTTTTCTAAACTATCTTTTTCTGCGTCTAAGCCTGGCATTTCTAATTTGGCCAACTCTCTCATATCTGCATCGTCTCCATTTAAAGTTTCCTTCGCAAATTTATGCTCATCCAATACTTTCCTATATCGCTCATAAGGAATGATGATTTTTTCCAAGGAACGGTATTCTTTGCTCAATTTCCCAAATTCTGATTGGTTATTGATTATTTCCGGATTGGTCAAAGCCACCCCTACCTGCTGGAATCTTGCTTTTATGGCTTCTAATTTGTCTAACATAGTCGTTTTTAGGTGAGCAAAAATAGCTATTTTAGTTGTCAATTAAAACAATCTGCTCTTATGAAATATTTAGCCTCCATTTTACTTTTTATAGCAAGCAATGCGCATGCCCAAGCTATTCACTTCAAATCGGTATTGGTGGACACGCACAATGATGCACTTACCGCATGTATTGAGAAAAAAGTAAGCCTCGACCAGGATTTGACCGGCATCAACCATTCCGATTTAAAAAGATTCAAAGATGGGGGACTGGATTACCAATTATTTTCCGTTTGGTGCGATGGGAGCAAAGCAAATCCTTATGCTTGGGCCATGAGAGAAATGGATACTTTAGACGCAGTAGCTGCGCGCAATCCAGATAAAATCGTAATAGCAAAAAGTTGGATGGCCATTCAAAAGGGATTGAAAGAAAATAAAATTGTGGCACAATTTGGCGTAGAAGGAGGACACATGATTGAAGACAATATTGATCGATTAGATACCTTTTATAAAAGAGGCGTTCGCTATATGACCCTTACTTGGAATAATTCTCCCAGTTGGGCAAGTTCACATATGGACGAAAAAGATAAAAACTATACAGGACCTAAAGGGCTCACTGCATTTGGAAAAGAAATTATTCATCGAATGAATAAGCTAGGAATTATTGTAGATATTTCTCATGTGGGAGAAGCCACTTTTTGGGATGCCATCAAAACAACTAACAAACCAGTAATTGCTTCCCATAGCAATGCCTATTCTATTTGCCCTGTTACCAGAAATTTAAAAGACAATCAAATTGTAGCCGTTGGAAAAAATGGAGGGGTGATTCATCTTAATTTTTACTCTGCCTTTGTGGATAGTAATTTTGGAAAAAAGGATGCTCTATTTAGAATGAAACATAAAACCGAAATGGACTCCTTATTAAAAGTAGGCATTCAAAAAGAATACGCCCAAACCATGCTTGCAGAAAAATATGCTACCGAAAGCGAAGCCAATAAGCCCGACATTGAAATACTCATGAAACATTTTGACCATATTGTAAAATTAATCGGCGTTGACCACGTGGGTATTGGCTCTGATTTTGATGGCATTGATTCTGCACCAAAACAATTAAAAACTGTATTAGATTATCCTAAATTTACACAAGCTTTAATAGCAAGAGGCTATTCAGATAAAGACATTGAAAAAGTATTAGGAGGGAATTTTTTACGCGTGTATAGAATAAACAATCCTCAATAAGAAATTTGAGGACTGTTTATTCTACCTCTAATGATTTATTTAAAAAAAATCTTTTTTTAAAAGACTATTAATAACCCTAATTAAAAAATAAGGGTTATTAATTTTTCCTTTAAACATTTTCCCATTCATCAGACGCAGTCGCGTCTTCTCCCCATAAAGGGGCAGGCTTGATTACTTATCCCACTTAATAAAATTTGAGGATTGTTTATTCTACCTCTAATGATTTATTTAAAAAAAATCTTTTTTAAAAGACTATTAATAATCCTCAATAAGAAATTTGAGGATTATTAATTTAATAGTTTAATAATTTTTGCATCATTTCATGCAACCTACTATTAGCCAGGTATTGTTTTTCTAATTCAATATTAAATGGAATGGGTGTATCCAAGGAAGCGCAGCGCATCACAGGGGCGTCTAAATATTCAAAACAATGTTCTGCTATCCATGCGCTAATTTCTCCGCCAATGCCTCCTGTTAAATTGTCCTCATGTAAGATTAATACTTTGCCAGTAGCTTTCACTACTTTTTCAATGGCTTCATAATCTAATGGAGCCAGAGTTCTTAAATCTAAAATACTTATTGCATGATTTGGATTTTCTTCCTGGAATTTTTTGGCCCACAATACCCCCATACCATAAGTGATAATACAAGCTTCTTCTCCAGTACTTAATAAAGCGGCTTTGCCAATGGGAATTTGATAATATTCATCGGGCACTTCTGCTTCAATACTTCTATACAGGGCCTTGTGTTCAAAATATAAAATTGGATTAGGATCGGCCAAGGCCGCAATCATTAAACCTTTCGCATCAATGGGATTAGAAGGGTACACCACTTTTAATCCAGGAACATGTGTAAACCAAGCCTCATTGGATTGAGAATGAAAAGGACCTGCCCCAACACCCGCTCCTGTTGGCATGCGCACCACCACATCCGCATTTTGACCCCAACGATAATTAATTTTTGCAAGGTTGTTTACAATTTGATTGAATGCTACTGTAACAAAATCTGCAAATTGCATTTCCACCACCGATTTAATTCCTTCCAAACTTAATCCTAAGGCAGCGCCTACAATAGCACTTTCACAAATGGGTGTATTGCGAATACGTTGTTTTCCAAATTGGGGAACAAACCCTTCGGTAATTTTAAAAGCGCCACCATACTCCGCAATGTCTTGCCCCATTAAAATTAATTCAGGATACAGCACCATGGACTGTCTCAATGCCTCACTAATAGATTCAATGAAACGTTTCTTAATAAGTATAGGATTATTTAATTGATCAAAATAGGGAATGGTATTAGGTACCATGGGGGCAAAAACATCCGCTATCTCTTCTTCTACATTGGGCGTAAAAATAGACGGCTCCATCGCTAATTTTAAATCCTGCTCTATGTTTTGTTTTAATTCATTTCTTATATCCGCCACTTCCATCTCTGTAAATACTTGTTGGTTTACCAAGTATTGTTCATAATTTTTTATGGGATCTTTTCTGGACCATTTCTCCATTAATTCTTTGGGAACATATTTTACACCACTGGCTTCTTCATGTCCACGCATTCTAAAAGTAGTGCACTCTATTAAATAAGGTTTCTGATTGTTAATACAATAATCCCTTACCCCCTTGATGGTTTCATACACTTCTAAAATATTATTGCCATCAATACGCACGCCTTCCATACCATACCCTTTCGCGCGATCTACTAAATTTTCACATTTATATTGCTCGTTGGTGGGTGTGCTTAATCCATATCCATTATTTTCAATAATAAAAATAACAGGCAAGCCCCATACTGCAGCAACATTAAGCGCTTCATGAAAATCTCCTTCACTAGTTCCTCCTTCTCCAGTAAATGCAAGGGTGGCTTTTAATTGTCCTCTTTGTTGATAAGCTAACGCGACACCATCTGCAATGGCTAATTGGGGCCCAAGATGAGAAATCATTCCGCAGATATGATGCGCTTTGTTACCAAAATGAAAGCTACGTTCACGCGCTTTACTATAACTATCTCTATCGCCTTGCCATTGTTTGAATAAATCTACCAAGGGCATATTGCGCGTAGTGAAAACGCCTAAATTTCTATGCAGGGGCATAATCCATTCATTGGATTCCATCGCTAATGTAGCGCCCACTGAAATCGCTTCCTGCCCAATACCACTAAACCATTTGCTAATTTTTCCTTGACGAAGCAAAAGCAACATTTTTTCTTCTATCATTCTTGGCAAAAGCAAAGAACGATAAAAATGCACGAGCTGCTCGTTCGTTAATTTACCCCGTTTAAACTCCATGATCATTTTTATTTAAAGGGATAAAAAAATCTTTTTAATTCTTTGAGTTTAATTTGCTTAACAATCTTAAAATTTCTAAGTACAACCATACCAAAGTAACTAATAAACCAAAGGCACCATACCATTCCATATACTTTGGCGCTCCCATTTCGGCAGCACGTTCAATCGAATCAAAATCTAATAATAAGTTCATAGCTGCGATTCCTACAATAAACAAACTAATGCCGATGCTTAAAGGTGAACTGTCAAAAGCAAAACCCATGTTCACACCAAATAAACCCAATATCCATACTATTAAATAAAATAAACCAATACCCATAGTGGCAGACATAATAATAGAACGTAAACGATTGGTTACATTAATAATTCTAAAATTATACAACAAGAACATGGCTAGTGCCACTCCCAATGTTAAACCTACTGCATGCAAAACAATGTTTGGATAAGATTTTTGGAACATCGCATTAAAAAAAGCACTAATACCTCCGATAAATAAGCCTTCTAAAATGCCATAAGCTGGAGCAATGATTCCAGCCCAACCTGGTTTAAACATCATCACTAAGGCTACC
>CAMBEQ010000005.1 GCA_945865545.1 Sediminibacterium ginsengisoli
AAATTAGTCCCATCACGATGGGGCATCCCGGCACTTTACCAAAGACCAATGAAACAGCTATAGAATACGCCATTATCATGGGCTTAGCCTGTGGTTGTACTATTGAAAAAAATAACTATTTCGCTAGAAAAAATTATTTTTATCCCGACCTGCCAAAAGGGTATCAAATTTCACAACATACTACGCCTATTTGCGTAGGAGGTAATGTATCTATAAAAACGTCAAAGGGGGAAAAAAGTATTCAATTGAATCGAATTCATTTAGAGGAAGATGCAGGTAAAAGTATTCATGATCTTTCTGATACCTCTACCATGATAGATTTAAACAGAGCAGGTACCCCCTTAATTGAGTTAGTGACCGAACCATGCCTTCACTCCGCCGAAGAAGCATTTGCCTTTGTAACAGAAATTAGAAAATTAGTAAGATGGTTAGGGGTATGTGATGGCAATATGGAAGAAGGAAGTTTAAGATGCGATGCCAATATTTCTATTCGCTTACAAGGGGAAAAAAAATTAGGCACAAGGGTTGAAATAAAAAATTTAAACTCGATACGTAATATCAAGAAAGCCATTGAATATGAAATTGATAGACTTATTGAGATTACTGAAACGGGTGGAAAAATTATTCAACAAACAAGAAGTTTTGATGCCAATAACGATACCACTTTCTCTATTAGAGATAAGGAAGATGCCAATGACTATAGGTATTTTCCCGATCCCGACCTGGCTCCCTTTCATTTAAGCAATGAAAGTATTGAAGCCATTAGAAAGAAATTACCCGCATTACCCAATGAGCTTCAAAAACAATGGGTTAGCCAGTTTCATTTGTCAGAATACGATGTAGAGCAATTAAGCGAACATAAGAATGAAGCCACTTTTTTTATTGAATTAACTAAATTAAGCACCCATTACAAGTCTATTGCTAATTGGATTTTAGGCCCCATTAGATCCTATTTGAATGAATCTAATGCTAGTTATGAAGAATTGGGCTTAGCATTACCTTATATTGCAGCATTAATTGAAATGGTTGAAGCCAACCAGTTAAATTTTTCTGTTGCAAGTAATAAAATATTGAAAGAAATTATAGAACAACCACAATCTCCATTAACTTATGCCGAAGAACATAATTTGCTGCAATCCAATTCAGCGGATGAAATGGAACAATGGGTTAATGAGGTTTTAGTAAAACATCCCGACAAAGTAACTGAATATAAAAAAGGAAAAAAGGGCTTAATAGGTTTATTTGTAGGAGAAGTAAAAAAAATAAGTCAAGGAAAAGCCGACCCAAAATTAAGTACACAACTGCTTGAAAATAAATTAGCAGAATAAACAATAGTTATTCAATTTTTTAAAATATTAATATGAACATCAAAAGTATTTCAACCATCTTATTCAGCACCCTCTTTTTATTGGTTGGTTGCAAAAAAAAGTCAAACGAAGCCACTTATTCAGTGACGGGACAAATTCAAAATGCAGTCAATAGTAAATTGTTATTACAAGAAGTACCTTATGGTGGAAAACCCATTGTTACACTTGATTCTACTACCTTGGATAAGGAGGGCAAATATGCATTTAGATTCATTGCAAAACAAGAAGGTATTTACAGATTGGCAACCGAAAAAGATTTTGAAATTATATTTGTCAATGATGAAGAAAATATTCAAATAAATGCAGATGCAGCTAATTATCAATCCTATAATATAAAGGGTTCTAAAAATAGCAGTGCCCTACTAAATTTTTTAATCCAATATCGAAAAAAAGATTCTTCCTTATTTTCAACCTTATTTAATTTAGACGCTTTACAAAAACAAAAAGCAAAAGATAGTAGTATCTTCTGGCTGCAAAAACAAAGAATTACAAAAATTAATGATTTAAATGAATTGGTAGAAAATAACATCATTAGTTCGTCTAGCCCAGCTATTATTTATTATAGCCTAGGTTTAAGCTTGAGATCAATGGAATCAGCCAAAGTATTAGCCCTTGCCAAAGCAGCTGCAGAAAAGACAAAAGCAGTTCCCCTGGTTGAATTTGTTGCTTTATTAAGCACTCAAGTACAATCCAATACAAAAGAAGCAGCAGCAAGTGTAGGTAATATTGCGCCTGAAATTTCATTAGCAGACCCCAATGGAAAAATTATATCCTTAAGTAGTTTGCGTGGAAAATATGTATTGGTTGATTTTTGGGCAAGTTGGTGTGGACCCTGCAGAGGAGAAAATCCAAATGTAGTAGCTGCTTATGAAAAATATAAAAATAAAAATTTTACCGTATTGGGTATATCACTAGATGAGGACAAAGCCAGCTGGTTAGAAGCCATTAAAGACGATAACTTAAATTGGCAACATATAAGTGATCTGAAAAAATGGGAAAGTATTGTAGTAGGCGCTTATCAAATAGAAGGAATTCCTTTTAATGTGTTAATAGATCCAACTGGGAAAATTATAGCAACTGAATTAAGAGGCCAAGCTTTACAAGAAACATTGGCTAACGTATTACAATAAAATTATTTCAGATCAAGTACGCCTCTTTTATTTTTGTTTAATAAAGGTCTTTATTAATGCAGGCAGTAATATCAAATTGGTAAAGGTACTCACCACCAAGGTTAACGACGTAAGCCACCCTAAGGCCTTGGTGCCTCCAAAATCGCTGAAACAAAAAATAACAAACCCTGCCACCAACACCATAGAAGTATAAATAATACTGATGCCAGTATGCTTTATCGTTTGTATTAAAGTAACATTGACCTGATTATTTAAACGAGGCAATTCTTGTTTATAATTCACTAAAAATCGAATGGTTACATCTATAGCAATTCCTAATGCTACGCTAAAAACCAATACCGTAGATGGCTTTAAAGAAACACCTATCCAACCCATCACTCCAGCAGTAATCAATAAGGGGACTATATTAGGCACCAAAGAGCACATCAATATAGGAAAGGACCTAAATAAAAATATCATGCACAAAGCAATTAATAAAAAAGCCCAAAAAATTGATTCCCCTAAGCCAGTAATAATAAAATTACTTCCTTCTAAAAAAGTAACACTACTCCCTGTAATTTGAATATTGTATTTACTACTATCAAAAATAGATTGGGTAGCACTATCTAATTTTTTTAAGAAGATGGGCAATTGAGCACTACCAATATCTTTCATATTAACACTCACTCTTGTTTGACTTTTGTCCTTATCAATAAATTTTGCTAACAACTGCGCAGGGCCAGCTGACACGCCCTTGCCTTCTTTATTCTCTTTGTTGAATTGTAAAAAGGGGGCTATAAAAGCCATTTCAGTAGTGGTAGGTAGTGAATAAGCAAGACTATCTCCATCATAAAATGCTTGTTTAGCAAATTTAATTCCATTTAATAAGCCCATGGGCTTACCCAATTCAGGTTGTTGGCTTAAATACACTTCTAAAGATTCCAAGTCTTCCAGTGGATGTATGCTTTTTATTAAGCCATTCCTTTTTTTGGTATCAACAATAATTTCTAAAGGCATCACCCCACCTCCTTCTTTTTCAAACCATTTCAAATCGGTATAGAGTTGGTCTTTTTTAGGCAAATCATCTACAATAAAAGCTTCCTTCTTAATATGCATCACCCCCATTAAAGAAAAAATAATAAAAACTAATGTAATTCCAAAAACCCATTTAGTATGACTAAAGGTCCATTTTTCTATTCTAAGTAAAATCTTTTCTAGATATTTATTGTCTAAATATTTAACATGTTTAGGCGATGGGGCATCTAAATAAGTAAGCACTGGCGGTATAAATAATAAGCTAATAAAAAATATGGCCATAATATTTAATCCCGATACCCATCCAAACTCTTTTAACAAAGGACTTTTTGTGAAAGCAAATACAAAAAAACCGATCGCTGCTGTGATATTGCAAAATAAAGTAACAATACCCATCCTACTCACCATTTGAACAATTGCTTGTTCTTTATTTTTAGTTTCCTTAAAGGAAGTGTGGTACTTATTTAAAAAGTAAATACAATTGGGAATCCCAATCACTACAATCAAAGGAGGGATTAATGCAGTAAGTAAAGTAATTTTTTGTCCCATTAAAACCATGGTCCCAAAACTCCAAATAACACCCATAATTACTACCGACAAACTTAAAAGTGTAGCAGAGAGGGATCTGAAAAATAACATCAAGGTAATGGCAGATAATAATAAGGAGCCAATCAAAAACCAAACCATTTCTTTTTTAATTCTATCCGCCAAAATGGTTCTAATAAAAGGTAAGCCACTTATGTGCACTGTTAATCCGGTCTGCTTTGAAAAAAAATCGAGTTTGCTTTGTAACATAGCGATAATATGCGACCGAGCACCGCTATTAATAGAGTCTGGTTGAAAGCTAACCGCCATGATATAAGCATGGCTATTGGGATTGTACAATAAATTTTTATAAAAAGGCAATTGCTCTAGGGTGGCTTTATTATTTAATAAACTAGAGTCATTTTCATAAGGAGCATTAAAAACTTTATTGACAAGAAATTTAGTTTGAGTGCTATCTTTACTAATGGTATACGCATAGGGCAAACTAAGGACATCTGTTACACCTTGGATTTTCTTTAAAGATTGATGTAAATTATATACAGCATTAAAAACTGATTTAGTATATAGGCTGTCTGTCTGAAATCCAACCACTACGGTGGTGCCATCTACCCCAAATTTCTTAACGAAATTTTTATAAATAATGAATTTAGGATTGTCTTCAGGTATAGCCTTAGTAAATTCATAACTCAGTTTTACTTGAATGGCAAAATAGCCCATGATTAAAGTAATTACACCCAATAGGATTAAGGACACTACTTTGAATCTAACTATTAATTGGCCAAGTTGTTGCCACATAGAGTTTTATTTAAATTATATTATCCATATAAAAGCGGCTACTTGCGTAAACGCGCCTATGGCGAAACCAACTATTAATTCATTTTTAGTATGATCGCTTACCACCATTCTAGCACTTACCACCAAAGCAGCGAATACGATGGCCATTAAAATCCAAGTTAAATTATTTACTGGATAATAAACCCCCACCAAAATTACAGCCATTAGTAAGCCACTTATAGCCATTGCATGTAAGCTTACTTTTATAAAATTATTAACAGTTAATCCAATAGCGCTGGCTATAAAAATACCAAAATAAAAATACTTCAGTGCCAAAGGCTGATCCGTAAAATTTCTACTTAAATAATACATCCACCAATAAAAGAACATGGTAATGACATAAGGTATAATTCTTTCTTTTCTTGTACGTAAAAAAATACTATCACTTAACTTAAGTCTCCATAATAAAAATACGGCAAAGGCTGGAAAGAAAGCAGTTAGCCAAAAAACACTAAACAGCTTTAATTTTAATTGCCAGTCGGTGATGCCTGCAAATTCAAACGGCACCAAATACATTAAGTAGATAAAAAAGTAGGTAGGTATAAATAAGGGATGAAATACATAAGAAATTGCATTGGCAATATAGGCAAGTGGTTTGGGGGCTTTGTTTTCCATGGATGGTAATATTTAGCTAGAGTTCTTTTCTTAATCTAGCTACTGGAATATTTAATTGTTCTCTGTATTTTGCCACAGTTCTTCTCGCAATATTATACCCTTTTTCTTGCAATTGTTCTGTTAATTCATCATCACTAAAGGGTTTATGCTTGTCTTCTGATTCTAATAACTCTTCTAAAATTGCTTTTACCTCTTTAGTGCTCACTTCTTCCCCTGAATCGGTAGTCAAGGATTCACTAAAAAAATATTTTAATAAAAATGTGCCAAATTCAGTTTGTACATATTTACTATTGGCAACCCTACTCACGGTAGAAACGTCTAAATTAGTTTTTTCGGCAATGTCCTTTAGTATCATTGGCCTTAGTTTAGTAGTATCTCCGCTCATAAAAAAAGCCTCCTGATGAATCAAGATAGAATTCATTGTTTTCAAAAGAGTTTGTTGTCTTTGAAGAATCATTTCGATAAACCATTTAGCAGAATCAATCTTTTGCTTTAAAAAAAATACCGCTTCCTTTTGAGCCTTATCCTGCTTGTTGCCTCTGTCATACTCCTTTAACATTAACTTGTAATCATCGCTAATCACCAGTGGCGGCGCATTCCTACTATTTAAAATTAACTCTAATTTTGTATTATTAATTAATACTGTAAAATCAGGGATAATATATTTATCCGCTTCACTCATATGTCCCGTTTCTGCACCAGGCTTTGGATTTAAAGAAACTATTTGATGCAGCACTTTTTTAATCTGACTTTCATCTAAATGAAAACTCTTCTGTATTTTATCGTAATGTTTTCGAGTAAATTCTTCAAAATATTTTTCAATAATGGTAATAGCTAAAACCGTATCTAGATCAACCTCTCCAGCTTCTTCTTTTCTTCTCTTTAATTGCAACAGTAAGCATTCTTGTAAATTTCTGGCACCAATGCCAGGGGGATCAAATTGTTGCACTTTTAACAAAATCGCCTCTATTTCACTCACTTCTACCGTCATGCTTTGTTTAAAAGCGAGGTCATCGGCTATGGATTGTAGGGCTCTTCTTAAATACCCATCATCATCTAAACTTCCAATAATTTGTTCGGCAATTTTATAAGCATGTTCTTCCAAAGCCAACATACTTAATTGATCCATTAAAATTTCATGTAAACTTAATTCCGCTTTAATAGGGATAACCTTATCGTCGTCTAATTCTGGAAAATAATCATCTTTGGTTTTATAGTTAGCCACATCCCCGTCATCATCATAATCATAGTTGCTCAATTCTTCATTGCTCATTTCAAATTCATCTACTGGAATAGCTTCTTCCTCTTCTATATTTCCATCCAATAATTCATCTTTCATTTCTTCCACCGACTTCTCCATATCTCCTTCTAACAAATCTGCATTCATTTCCAATGCTGGATTTTCTTCTAGTTCCTCCTTAATTCTTTGTTCAATTTGTGCAGTGGGAACTTGCAACAACTTCATGAGTTGTATTTGCTGCGGCGACAATCTTTGTAATTGTCTTTGTTGCAAGGATTGTCCTAATGACATAAATAATCGCTTTAAGAAAGTGCTTTAAGTAAAACAGTTGAAAAAAGAGCTCCTTTTTCATGCACTTGCTCTTCCGTCCAAGTTAAACTCATTGCCGTTGAAATACATCTACTCATGATGGCATCACTTTTTTCAAAAGAAGTTATATTTAATTTTTCTAAACCTGCTTGTTGCTCCGCGTTTAATCTATTCAAACTTTGAACATTTTTAAGATGCATCCATTTTTTAATATAATGCCAGTTGTTGGCGTACCAATAAAAATTACCTGGTAATATTCCAGCTTCTTTAAATGCAGCAATCACTTTATCCGCTGCTGCTTGAGTGGGTAAAAACCAACTTAAGAAACTTCCACTGTCTCCAGCAGGATCAGGAACGGTTCTAAATTCAATGCCCGGCACTTTTTCCAAATAAGATTTTAATATAGATTGATTCTTTTTTTGAATACTTAAAAAATGATCTAGTTTTCTAATTTGAGCCAAGCCTACCGCTGCATGCAATTCACTGATTCTAAAATTATACCCTAAAAAAGGATGTAAATCGGCGCCTCTGTCTACGCCCAAATGATCATGCCCATGATCGGTGTAGGCATCTGCTTTAGTGTACACTTCTTTGTCATTAGTCATCACTACACCCCCTTCTCCACAGGTAATTGTTTTTACAAAATCAAAAGAAAAAGTACCTGCATGACCAATGGTACCAAGTGCCTTTCCTTTATACGTGCCACCAATACTTTGGCAGGCATCTTCTAATAATATTAATTGATGTTCATCACAAATTGCTTTTAAAGCATCCATATCGGCCATGCTTCCGCACATATGTACGGGCATTATACACTTCGTTTTTGAAGTAATCGCAGCCCTAACTGCTGAAGGAGATAAAGTGAGAGAGCTGTCTATATCTACTAAAACGGGAACGGCGCCCACACTTAAAATAGCCTCAAAACTAGCCACAAAGGTAAAAGCTGGCATAATGACTTCATCCCCTGCTCCAATGCCAAAGGCGGCCATAGCGGTAGTGAGTGCAGCAGTTCCGCTAGAGGTTAACTGTGCATACTTGCTTCCAAATTGAGTACAAATAGCTTGTTCCAGCTCTTTAGATTTCCAAATACCCTTTCTTGGCCCATCAAATCCATAACGCATTAATATACCGGTCTCTAGGACCTCATTTACTTCTTTTTTTTCTTCTTCTCCAAAGAATTCAAATCCTGGCATATCCTTGATTTTTAATGATAAACAAAGGTAGTTTAAAAAACGAAAATTGGGTGTTTTTCAGTAATTTGCGCCCGTAAAAAACCCTAGTGAACTTATGGAATACAGCAAATTGATCTCCGTGTCTGGCAAGTCTGGATTATTTGAATTATTAACCAGTAAAAGTGATGGCGCCATTGCTAAATCTTTAGAAAACGATAGTACTCAATTTATTAGTTCTAGAGCCCATCAATTCTCCCATTTAGAGAGCATTGAAGTATTTACCACCCACGAAAACGTATTCTTAGCAGAGGTTTTTATTGCCATGGGAAAATCAAAAGAAGCCTTACCTAATGACAAGGATCCTAAATTGGTACAAGCTTACTTTAAAAAAGTATATGCCAAAATGGACTTTGATCGCGTTTACCCAAGCGATATGAAAAAGATGATCAAATGGTACACTCAACTACAAAAGCACGAAGTAACCCCTACTTTACCCGAAGTAGAGGATGATGCTGAAGAAGAAGAAGAAAAGGCATAAGCCTTTTCTGATGAAAGAGTCACACTCCCTAGCTTTTGCTGATAACAGAGTAACACTCCCCGGCCTTTGATGATAACAGAGTCACACTTCTTGCCTTTTCTGATGAAAGAGTCACACTCCCTAGCTTTTGCTGATAACAGAGTCACACTTCTTGCCTTTTCTGACAACAATCAACAATTTATATAAAAAACTTACTCAACTTAGGGTAAGTTTTTTTTTATGCTTAAATTGCAAGAGAAGCAAATACTATTAAAATTCAATTTGCCTAAATAATTAAAATGAAAAAATTAGTTCTACTATTTTTTGTGTTATCTATACTAACTGAAAATGGTTTTGCTCAAAGTAGCCAGGGAAAAAAATGGGTACGCCAACAATTTGCTGCACTTTCCTTAAATGAAAAAATTGCACAGCTCATGGTGTTAAGAGTACACAGCAATTGGAAAGCAAACAAACTAGATAGTTTAGGCGAAATAATAAAAAAGTACAATATAGGTGGATTGTGTTTTTTTCAAGGCGGCCCTATTAGAGAAGCCCTTCTAACGAACCATTATCAATCCTTAGCAAAAACACCTTTGTTTATAGCCATGGATGCCGAATGGGGTATAGGGATGCGATTAGATAGTGTTGAAATATTTCCAAAACAACTTTCATTAGGTGCGATTTCTTCTTCTCATTTAATGTATCAAATGGGCGTAGCCATTGCTGAGCAATGTAAAAGAATGGGCATACAAATTAATTATGCTCCAGTCATTGATATTAACAATAACCCTTCTAACCCTGTCATTAACGACCGAAGTTTTGGGCAAAATAAAAACAGAGTCATTCAACATGGAATTGCCTACATGCAGGGCCTTCAAGACAATGGAGTGATGGCCACTGCAAAACATTTTCCAGGTCATGGAGATGTTTCAGTAGATTCTCATAATGATATTCCCATTGTCTTAAAAACCAGAGCCGAATTAGATACGCTAGAGCTGACTCCTTTTAAAGCCCTTATCGACGCAGGCATTGGCTCGGTGATGATAGCTCATTTAGCTGTCCCAAGCATTGATAGTACTCCAAAATATCCAACGTCTTTATCGGCAAAAGCAATCAATGGTTTATTAAAGAATGAATTAGGATTCAAAGGAATCGCAATTACTGATGCACTAGATATGAAAGCCATTAGTAATTATTTCCCAGAAGGCGAAGCCAATGTGCAAGCCATAATAGCGGGCAATGATATGCTATGTTTGCCTGGTGATATTGAACAATCAATAAAAAGAATCAGCACTGCCATTAGTGAAGGTCGTATTAGCAAAAAAGATATTAATAATCGAGTTAAAAAAATATTAGCCGCTAAATACAAATATGGTTTAAGTCAATTAATTCCAATAGATACTACAAATATCATTGCAGATTTAAATAAATCAGTAGGTAGTATCAAAAGTCAAATGGCCTTGCAATCTTTGACATTTTTAAAAGGCAACCAAACATTGCCCTATCTAAGTCCCAATAAAAAAATTGCCTACGTTGCTTTAAATCTAAGTCAACCTAATCTGCTTACAAAAGCGTTAGAGGAAAAATACCAAGCAAAAATATTTTATGTCAATGCAAAGGATAGCAATGATATGGCTAATTTAAAAACGAGTCTAACACTTTTTGATCAAGTAGTAATTGGAATACACAATTACAACAGAATGCCAGCCAATCATTTTGAAATTCCTACTTCTATTATTAATTTAATGAATGAAACCCAGTCGAATCATTGGATTCATTTAATTTTTGGAAATCCTTATGCCGTAGCTAATTTTAAAAATATTGATAATATATTATTCGCTTATGAGGATAATAGCTACACCCAAGCAGCGGTATTAGAATGGCTAGAAGGAAAAGTGCAAGCCACAGGCCAGCTGCCTGTTACAGTGAGTGATAGCTTAGAGTATGGCTCAGACAATAAAAGCAAAACAACCGTTGCTGTTCCTATTATTCCAGAAATTCGTCATCCATTAAGTTTTATAGACTCCATTGTTTTAGACGCTATAGAGAAAAAAGCCATCCCAGGCTGTCAGGTTTTAGTTGCAAAAAATAATCAAATCATATTCAATAAAGCTTTTGGACATGTGGCTGGAGAAGGCTCCCCAAAGGTAGATTTGGAAACCGTATACGACCTGGCCTCACTAACTAAAACTACAGCTACCACGATGTCTATTATGAAATTAGTAGAAGAGGGGAAGGTTTCCATAGATAAAAACATTGGGGATTATTTGCCATGGGTAAGAGGCAATGAAAAAGAAAAAATTACCATAAAAGATTTACTCTTGCATCAAGCAGGACTCTACCCTTATATTAAATTTTACGAATCTTTGTTAGAAAAGGATGGTCAATTTAAAGCAGGTTTAGTAAGCATGACGCTAGACAATAAGCATCATACAATGATTACCCCGTCTAAATTTTTAATTGATAGTTGGATCGATAGCGTTCATCATAAAATACTTGAAAGTCCCCTGTCCACTCCAGGCAAATACGTATACAGTGACAATGACTTTATTTTTTTAGGGGCTATTGTAGAACAGGTAGCTGGCATGTCCTTAAATGCATTTACCACTAAAAATTTATACGCACCGCTAGGAATGAAATCTACTGGATTCTTACCTTTACAAAAAACAAGTATTGAAAAAATTGCCGCCAGTGAAATTGATAACTATTATCGTCATGAATTAATTCAAGGAGTTGTGCACGACGAAGGCGCATCAGTAATGGGTGGCATTGCAGGGCATGCTGGTTTATTTAGCAATGCAACCGATTTAGCAAAAATATATTTAATGCTGCTTAATAAAGGACAATGGGAAGGCAACAGGTATTTTCAATCCAATACCATTAATTTATTCACCTCCTACCAAACCGAAAATAGTCGCAGAGGGCTTGGATTTGATAAGCCCGAAAAAAACAATGCCATTGTAAAAGATCCTTACCCATGCTTAAGCGCTTCTCCTAGTACATTTGGTCATACTGGATTTACAGGAACCTGTGTTTGGGCCGATCCGGATAAAAATTTATTGTTCATTTTCCTATCCAATAGAGTCTATCCAACAAGAGATAGTAAAAGTTACAACGCATTAAATATCAGGTCTAAAATACAAGAAGGGCTATATACTTTATTAAATTAACTGCATGCTAAGGTCTTTAATTTTAGTTATTCTTTTATTCAATCAAATTACTGATAGTCGAGCACAAAGCATGCTAGGTGCCATTGGTCAATGGAGAGAGCAATACAATAATAAAAGTGTTCAACATCTTATCAAAGGTGATAAAATTTATGGCGCTACTACTCATCAACTATTTAGTATTGACAATAAGAATAATATTGAATGGCTGGGGAAGTCAACTGGTTTAAATGAAATAGGCATTGCCGCGATGGCCTGGGATGAATTAGAACAGCAATTGGTAATTGCCTACAATAATAGTAATATAGATATTATTAAAGGAGACAATATTTATAATATTAATGACATAGTATTATCTAATTTATATCCTAATAAAAAAATTAATGACATTAAAATTTTAAATCAATGGGCATTCATTGCAACCAATTTTGGTATTGTGGTATTAGATTTAAAAAAACATGAAATAAAGGACACTTGGTTTCCCAATAATACTAGACAGGCTATAGTCACTTATCAAACTGCTATTACAAAAGATAGCCTCTACGCCGTTACTGAAGAAGGATTATATAGCGCAGCCATAAAAAATAATTGGGTATCAATAAATAGTTGGAATAATTTAAAAGCCTACCAAAATTTAGGGATTAAAAAAATAAGCAGTAACGCGAATTTAGTTACTGTGTATAATAACAACAGTGTATTTCAATTGCCCTCTATTCAACCCATTTTTAAAACTACTAATAGCAATATTAAACATTTAATAATTGCCAAAGATGGGGGCATCTTATTTTTTTCGAACAAAAGCGAAAGTGGAACTCTATTTAAGTTAAATGCCGACAAAAGTACTTCTGTACTTATTGATTCAACTATATTAGGAAATCCAATGGAGATAGTAGTAGATGAAAATAATTTTTGGATAGCAGATAGTGCGAATGGATTGTTACTCAAAAATACAACGAGCCAATGGATAAAATTAGCTGGCCCCATTGAGTACATTAAAGGAAAGTCATCCATCAATGACAAGGTTTTGTTGGCGCCATTCCATGGCAATGCCAATGGGTTTAGTGTCTTTGAAAAATCTGTATGGAAAAATTATACTAGCATCAATAGCTCCAAACTTCCAATATGTATCGCTAGTGCCATTGATCCTAAAGACCAAAGTTGGTGGTTTAGCACCCCTTCGGGTTTACTACATTTTAATTCCAACACGGCCATTTTAGAAAGTAGCACCCCTTCCAATTTAAATGGGACCTATACGGACCTTCAATTTAGTACCAATGGAAATTTATGGGTTTTACAAGACAATCAAGGCCTTTTGCAAAAAAAGGATAATACCTGGAAATTATTTGCCCCACCTAATAATTTTATGAAGTCCGGCTTAAATAATATGATTATTAATAAGCAAGGGCAAGCTTGGATGATAGCACCAAAAAATCAAGGATTATATATCTATCAATCCACTGAAAAATACCCTACTGAATTATGGAAGCAATTAACTACTGCTAAATCAAATGGAAATTTACCCAGTAGCAATGTTACTTGCATCGCAGAAGATCGTGATGGATCCATTTGGGTGGGTACCGATAACGGTATTGGTATTTTTAATTGTGGCGATATTTCAAAAGAAATATGCGACGCCTCCATCCCACGTGTTAATAACACCAATAAATTTGTAGGACAGCTTTTCCAGAAAGAAATTGTGAATTGCATAACAGTCGATGGCGCCAACAGAAAATGGGTAGGTACTAATAATGGGGCCTGGTTATTAAGTTCAGATGGATTAGAAGTAATTGAACATTTTACCAAAGACAATAGTCCGCTTCCTAGTGATACTTTATTGCAAATTATGATTGACCCCAATGAAGGGGAAGTTTTTTTTAATACTAACACTGAAATAGTAAGTTATAGAGGCAGCGCCACAGCAGGTGTAATGGTTCAAAATGAGATCGCTATTTATCCGAACCCGGTGGGACCTGAATACAATGGCCCTATCGCTTTTAGAGGATTGGTAGAAAATGTAATTGTAAAAATTACGGAGTTAAACGGTAGGCTGGTTTTTGAAACACGCGCCTTAGGTGGTCAAGCTATATGGAATGGAAAAACTTATGAAGGAAAAAAAGTAGCTTCTGGAATGTACCTAGTATTTGTTAGAGACGAATTAGGCAATGAAAGAGGAGTAGGTAAAGTTTTAATCACAAGTGGTTTGTAACTATATAAATGAAGGTTAAGGCTTGACATCCAAATCCAAATTTTTGAAGGACTTGAATTTTAAATAACCATCATCCTCCGCCACCACCCGATACATTATTTGTCTAACCTTATTGGTAGGTATTTTAATATTAGTATCCAAGTCGTAAATAGGAAATTTTCTAAAAAGAATGCCTTCCACTAATTTAAAATCATCTTTTCCTCTATAGCCTTTACTTAATTGCATGTCATTGGTAATATCAGGAAATAAAATAAGCTCCATGCGTTCATTATTTTTTGAAGTGAGGCTAAAAACATTAATTCTATCACTTTTATCACTAACGTAAATAATTAGATCTGGAAATCCATCATTATTTAAATCATCTACTTCAGCACTTGCTACCTTACCTTTTAACAACAAATTCGCTTCCCTAGCCTGGCTAGAAAAACCAATTGGCTTAATGGTCATAGAATTTTCATCTACTGATTTATTTAAACACATGATACGAAAACCTGCTTTCCCAATTTTGAGTGTACTGTCATACTTAATTGGTTTTTGCCCAAAAACCTGTGTAGACAAAAAAAGCAAGCCAAAAAATAAACATTTATTCATATTTAATTTCATTACTTACCAAAGTTAATAGATTAGTTCTAATTTTCCATTCAAACAAGATTGAATATGGCCTTTGAAATTCAAATTTCACCCCTTTTTGACTTCGAAAAAGTACGACTCATAGATACTGAAATGGGCGTAGCTATTGAAATTATAACCAAAGGTGCCTTAATGAATAGCTGGCAGGTCCTATCCCAAAATAAGACCTTACACTTAATTGATGGGAATGAATTTGGCAATGGATGGGGACTATATGAACAGAATGGTTTCAAAGGAGCAAAAATGGCCCCATTTGCTTGCAGACTAGAAGAGGGTCAATATGTTCATGAAGGGGACAAATACAGCATAGAGAAATTTTATTTTGATAAGCATGCCATCCATGGTATTGTCTACGATGCTTTGTATACCATACAATCTACTCAAACGGATGAACAGGGCGCTTATGTCATTTTAAAATACGCCTATTTAGGCACCGACCAAGGATATCCTTATCACTTTCACTTACAAATAAAATGGCATTTACAAAAAAATAATAAAGTGAGTGTAGAAACTATTTTGACAAATGATGCGGAAGCAACTATTCCCATAATGGATGGATGGCATCCCTATTTTAAATTGGGTGGTCTCATTAATGATTGTAGTTTATATTTTAATAGTAAGGGGAAAGTAATTTTTAACAACCAGCTATTACCTACAGGGCAAATGATGGAAGATTTTACTTACAATACCCCTACAAAAATCAATACTACAACATTAGATAATTGTTTTTTATTAGATCCCGCCAACCATGAATGTATAGTAGAAAATGAACAACTAAAATTAGTAGTTCAAGCAGGTTTAAATTATCCTTATTTACAATTGTATATACCACCCCACAGAAAAAGCATTGCTATAGAAAATTTGAGTGGAGCTCCCAACTGCTTTAATAATAAAATGGGGCTCCTATACATGAAGCCCCATGAAAATTTAGTATTTAAGACAAGCTACCAAGTTTTTATAAAATTATAACTCAATAACAGCAGTAATGCTTACTTCAATATTAACATTGCGTGGCAAAGTTTTTACAGCCACTGTTTCACGTGCTGGAAATTGCGAAGTGAAATAACTTCCATATACATCATTGACTTGTGCAAACAATTGCATATCACTCAAGAAAATAGTTGTTTTAACAATGTGTGCAAAATTTAGCTTCGCTTCATCCAAAATAGCTTTAATATTTTCCATGACTTGCCTCGTTTCAGATTGGATATCTGTTAATACCAATTCTCCATTCGCAGGGTTAAATGCGATTTGGCCACTGGCAAATAAAAAGCCATTCGCGATAACAGCCTGACTATAAGGTCCAATAGGAGCAGGCACTTTACTAGTTTGAATAATTTCTTTTGACATATAATTAAATTAAGATTGCAATTTCTTGTTTTTCTATCAAATCACCACCTATTTTTGTAAAACATTTTAATAATCTTGGCAACTATCTTACATATTGACACTGCTGGTGAAAAAGCCATGATTGCCATTACTAGAAATAAGGAGGTCGTAGCTAGTAAAGAAAATGCAGTTTCCAATACCCACGCTTCCTTTGTCCAAGCTAGTATTCAAGAATTAGCCGCTTTAGCTAAAATAGATCTTCCTTCCATAGAGGCTATAGCCGTTACCATGGGGCCAGGCAGTTATACTGGCCTTAGAGTAGGTTTGTCCAGCGCAAAGGGAATCGCTTATGCGCTACAAAAACCCTTAATTGGATTATCTACCCTAGCCCTCTTGGCCAATACGGCAAAAAGAAGCCCCCTATTTTCTAGCCAGGGATTGCAAATTTTTACCATGATTGACGCCAAAAGAATGGAGGTATTTGGTGCCATTTTTAATCAAGCCCAAGAAATCTGCTTAAAAGAACAAGCCATTGAATTAGATACCGCTTATTTTGAAAATTTAGTGAGCAATGGCCCCATTCTCTGTATAGGTAGTGGGGCTCCTAAAGTAAAAAATTTAACCACCCATCCTTCCGTATTGTATTGCGATTTATCTTATAATATTTTGGATTTCATTGAATTAGCTGAATCAAAATTTGCACTACAAGACTTTGAAGATATTGCCTATACGAGCCCTGCCTATTTAAAGGAGTTTTATTTAAAAACGAACTAATGGAAGGTCGATGAAAAAAATAATTAGCGGGTAAAACTTATTGTGTAGAAACTAATCTAATTTTTTAGCCAAAAACTTACACAAACAGCAAACTGTGAACATTTTATATATTAATAAAAATTAAGTTTGAACTTTAATCATTAGCTTTGCTATGCAAATTTTAATAACAAACCCATTACTATTTTTATATGAATCAGTCATTACCACAGTTACAACTCGCCAATGGAAATAATCTATTAAAAGTAGATTTATTGCACAGCAAAAAGGCGGCTATGATTCTTCGTGCATTGAATCACAAATTGCGTCAGCAAATTGTAAAATTAATCGACGAACAACAAAAAGTAACGGTGACTGAAATTTATGTAAAATTAAGATTAGAACAATCTGTTGCTTCTCAACATTTGGCCATTTTAAGAAGAGCCAGTATTGTTTCCACTATCCGTGAAGGAAAATTTATTTTTTATACAGTGGATTACAATCGACTAGATCAAGTAAATAAATTCATTGAACAACTAGTTGGATAAAAATGTCTTTATCAATAGAACAATTTCAAGCGCTTACACTTGATGAATCTGTTTACATTATAGATACAAGACCTGCTGAATTATTTATTAATGGATATATTCCCAATGCCTTAAATATAACGCCTGCTACTATTAAGTATGCAATAGCTATGGGAATTCTTACAAAAGAAACACCCGTAGTATTTGTAACTCAAGATGATTTGATTGCAGAAACAATGGCTTACTTTACCAAAGCTGAATTTACTCAAATCAAAGGTTATTTACAAGGTGGTTTTGCAAGCTGGTTGGCTACTTCCAAGAAATATGATTTAATTATTGAAGTGGAAGTGGATGAATTAGCAATGGACATCCCTTTTGATGAATATTTAATGGTTTTAGATACGCGCGAAGAAAATAATTTTGACAAGGAGCATATAAAAAACTCGGTTTCCCTTCCTTTATCTGAAATGGGAGATCCGGGTAGCATGTCAGAATTAGATGAGCATTTTAATATTTATATCCTAACTGATAATGGGGAAAGTAATACTCTTGCTGCCAGTTTATTAAAAAAACAAGGCATACATAATATCAGAATTACAAAAGGCGGATGGGAAGAATTACTACAAATAAAAGATAAATTCAAATTCGAACGCAGTCCGCAAAAATCTGTAGAGGAAGACTCCTCCTTAAATTAAGTACTTACCCAACTAGTGCACTACTAAATTACTGTGTTTAGTAGCATCATAGGGAAATCTCCAACGTCTATGTGTCCATAAGTAATTAGAAGGATTTTGCTTTATTTTTTCTTCAAGTACTTTAACATACAAAGCGGTTAATTGCCCATCTTTAAAATAATTGGGCGAAGTGGTCATCACTTCATACTCAGAATGATAATATCCTCTTTTAACTCTATAAAAATGCACAAATACTTGTGCTGTATTATTTAATTTAGCTCCTTTCTCGGGACCCTTTACAAAGGGAGTAAGTTGACCAAAAAAGGGAACCCAAAAAGCGGACAAAGGATTGCCTGGATTTTGATCGGCTGCCAATGCCATTGCATAGCGTCCTTCAGTGGCAAATTTTTGAAACTGTGCTCTAAAATTAGTAGCAGGAATCATAATACTTCCGTACCTTTTTCTTAACCCTAATATTATTTTATTAAAATGCGGATTGCTCAAAGGCATATATACTGCAATAAATGGATAATGGCCATACTTGGCTACACCCCAATTGGCAAACTCCCAATTAAAAAAATGGCCTGCCATAATTTGTACATTCTGCCCAGTCTTGTATAAATCATTCAATACTTCTGCATTCGAACTAAACCTTTTCATAAAAGTCTTATCTGATATAGATAATAACTTAAAAGTTTCAATAAAAGAATCTGTAAATTGTCGATAAAAATCATTGGCAATTTTTTTTCTTTCAATAAGGGTCTTATTGGGAAATGCTATGGCTAAATTTTGATTGACCACTCCTACTCGATACTTGACTACTCTTTGTAATATAAAAGCAACAACATCGCTTAACAAATACATCATTCGCCAAGGAAGTAAAGAGAATAAATAACAAAAACTATAAATAATAAAATACATGTAGTGATTTATTCGATCATCAAATTATTGAGGAGCTATCCACGCTCCGTGTTCCTTCAAAAGTTGGATGAGTTCATCCACAGCTACCGCACTGTCTATATTTCTTTTCATCACTTCCTTCCCTTTGTACAAAGTGATCTTTCCCACTCCACTTCCCACATAACCAAAATCGGCGTCTGCCATTTCACCAGGTCCATTTACGATACAACCCATGATGGCTATTTTCAACCCTTTTAAATGACTGGTAACACTTCTAATTTTAGCGGTGGTTTCTTGTAATTCAAATAAGGTTCTTCCACAACTAGGGCAAGAAATATATTCTGTTTTGGAAATTCTTGTTCTGGTAGCTTGCAATATTCCAAAAGCAGTCGTATTCAAAAACTGTTCCATGGAATGATTGCTAAAATAATTTCTACCTGACACTTTACCACCTTCCGTGGACAAGGCAAAGTCGGCGTGCACTTTTTCATTGACCCCCAGAAATAATCCATCCCCCATGCCATCTAGTAAAAGCGCCCCTGTTTCAGTGGCAAAATGTATTAAGTGCTCATCGGCTGTGTTCCATGCAGTTTGGGTAGTTAAAATTACCGGCTGGTTGATGTTCAATTCCATCATTCGAACCAACATCCGTCGCACTGCTGGCATAGCATGTGCCAACGGGCTGCTTAAGCAAAAAACAACCGATTTGTCTTTGGCAATTTCTAGTAATTGATCTTCTCTTATTCCGTTTTTAAACCCAAAACAATCCACTTCTACAAAGTTGATAAAAGCACTTTTACGAGTGGCTTTCAAATATTCTTTATAATCAAAAATAGGTAAGTACTTCGTACGGTCAGTTACGGTTTCCCATAATTCAGGCGTAGTAATAACTCTTAAAGTGCCTGGTAATTCAAAATCTAATAAAGCATTTTGTAAGAAAATAAAATCTGCAGCCGCATCAGAAATATTCCACTTGTCTGTTGCTGTATCATATTGATACCCTATCGCAATTAGATCGTCTGGGACGATGGTTTGTTGATGTCTAAAATCGGCAATCACCACAGGAACGGACTTGCTCCCAATGTTATGATTGCTTATAGTTGTTCTTCTTTTATATTCAAAAGGATTGTAAGTTAATTTTTCTATGGAGGGGATATGTTGGATTCCTTTCATTCTATTGGCAGGATATCTTTTCACTAAATCTTTACACACAGGAATTTCTAATTCTGGATCTTCTGTTAAACTTACTCTAATAGTATCACCTATGCCATCTTCTAATAAAGTGCCAATTCCAATCGCACTTTTAATACGACCATCTTCCCCATCACCCGCTTCTGTTACTCCAAGGTGTAAAGGATAACATTCTTTAAATTCATTCTGCATTTGTTGTATCAGCAATCGATAAGCTTGCACCATTACTAGTGGATTGCTCGATTTCATGCTTAGAATAATTTGATGGTAGTCCAAGCTTCTGGCTATTCGCAAAAATTCCATTGCGCTCTCTACCATGCCCATGGCGGTATCTCCATACCTACTCATGATACGATCACTTAAGGAACCATGATTGGTACCAATGCGCATAGCAGTTCCATGCTGCTTGCAAAGTAACACTAGAGGCGAAAATCTTTCTCTTATCCTTTCTATTTCTTCTAAATATTCCGCATCCGTATATTCAATTTGTTCAAATTTCTTTTTGTCTACATAGTTACCCGGATTCACTCTTACTTTTTCCACAATACCGGCGGCTATTTCAGCAGCATTCGGTGTAAAATGAATATCGGCAATCAAAGGGGTAGTATATCCTTTAGCGTGTAAGGAAGCTTTAATAACCACTAAATTTTCTGCTTCCGTTTTACTGGGTGCAGTAATTCTTACTAATTCCGCTCCGGCTTCAATACAACGAATTACTTGAGCCACTGTTTTTTCAGTGTCTAAAGTATCTGTGGTGGTCATCGTTTGAACTCGTATCGGATGGCCTCCACCAATAATTAAATTGCCCACTTTTACTTCACGGGTAATTAAACGTTGATAGCTGGTTAAAGAATTGCAATATTGTTCCATAATTAGTATACGTAAAGTTAATTATTTTATCGACCTATCTAAGTCCTTTTAAAAATCCTTGTTGTAATAAAATCGTTTTTAACAACGGCACCGAAGACTTCGAAGCTCCCTCCTTTGCTAACTCCTTGGTTTTAGCACTTGTATTTAAAACAAAGAAGTAGATATGCTTATTCTCTTCAATAAAACCTACTACCCATGAAATTTGACTCAACGAGTCCGAGGCTTCCATATAACTTAAATGATAATTGCTATTGTCTTCTTTTGAAATCATTTTTTTAAATAGCTCCTGGCTTCGCTTTTGAAAGGGCAGCTCTTTAAAATACATTTTTTTAATAAGGCCAAGCTGTTCGTCGGCTGTGATACGCAAAGATTGATCTCTCCAAAATTCATTACTATTAGCACTTACCACTCCTTTTCCATAATGAATGGAATCAATACTTTTAATGATTGCCTCTCTTCCAAGATTGGACATTAAATTTTGGTAAAATACAATTGAATCTGCGCTTACCCAAGTAGCTTGGTTTGGATTGATGACCCCTTTGTCTAAAGCGATTAAACTTGGGATGATAAAAAAAGTATTCAAAGGACTATACGCAGAATCTTTGTATCGAGATAAATTAGCAATAGTAAATTGACCAGAACCATTTTCTAGCAAAGCAAAACTTCCTTCTACACCTGCACTATCCAAAAGTTTTGTAATACTAGCTTCCAATTTTACATTGTTAGGCGAGCAGCCAAAAAATAAGGCAAGTGCCATCAGGAAGGGGAAAAGTTGCTGTTTCATAATACTGTTTTAACGAGGTACAAAATTACCACTTAATACCAATAAAAACACCCCCATCTTATGCATTCAGTGGGGGTGTTTAACAATTTTTAGGTGCTTATTCTATGCCCAATAGTTCTACTTCAAATATCAAAGTAGATCCTGGTCCAATGAATGGCCCAGCTGAACGTTCGCCATAAGCCAACTCAGAAGGAATAAATAACTTCCATTTACTGCCCAATGTCATTAGCTGTAATCCATCTTGCCAGCCTTTGATTACCCCATTCAATGGAAAGCTAATCGGCTCTCCTCTTTGAACAGAACTATCAAAAATAGATCCATCAATTAAAGTACCATGGTAATGTACTTTTACTTTACTCTTTAAAGTAGGTTTGGTGGTGTCATTGCTTGCTACAATAACTTGGTATTGCATGCCATTAGACATTTTAACTACGCCTGGTTTTTTTGCATTTTCAGCTAAAAAATTAGCGCCCATTTCGCGATTTAGTGTGATTTTTTCTTGACTCATTTTATCTTGGTAGGTTTTAATGCAAACGTCTAATAAACTATCTGGAATGACTCCTTTTGAAAGAAATCCAGCTAAGATACCCTTTTCAAAGACAGACATATTAATATCTTGCAATCCTTGACCTTTCATGCTTTGAGCAATTCTATACCCCAAAGCATAAGAGGCGCTGTCTTTCCCATTTTTAATAACTAATGGAGGCGTAACGCTCATCGCTACTTTGGCATTGCCCACTTTCACTTGTTTAGCTGGAGCTTTTTTAGTTTGAGCCATAGCACTCATGGTTACTAAAACTAAACTTAAAATTAATAAGGTTTTTTTCATAGTATATTTTTTTCTTCTTTAGAGGCTCAAAAATACAGTTAGGATTTGAATTATTGGCTTAAAGTTTCAATAATTGTTTAATTTGTTGCTCTACTTTAACAATTTCCATAGAAGCCACCACTTTTTGCATTGTGGCCGCTATTTGAGTGGTACAAAGATTGCCTAAACTGCCTTCATGGGTATGTTTCATTTGAGTGGAATAGCTGAATTTACCTGCTTCTATGTCCATTCCAATTTGCTTATAAGCGTCTCTAAATGGCATGCCACTTAAAACCAATTTATTCACTTCTTCCACGCTAAATAGGTATTGGTATTTAGGATCTTCCAATAAATCTTTTTTCACTTCCATATTTTGAATCATTAAAGAAGCCATCTCTATACAATTTCTAAGTTGCGTAAAGGCTGGAAATAAATGCTCTTTCAACAATTGCAAATCACGATGATAACCAGATGGCAAATTGGTCGTCATCATCATTATTTCATTGGGTAAAGCTTTAATTCGATTGCAATAAGACCTTATTAATTCAAAAACATCTGGATTTTTTTTATGTGGCATGATGCTAGAGCCTGTGGTCAATTCTTCGGGAAATTGTATGAAACCAAAATTTTGATTCATAAACAAACAAGCGTCCATACTTAATTTAGACAAGGTATCTGCTATATTAGCTAAGGCCATAGCGGTAACTCTTTCTGCTTTACCACGACCCATTTGCGCATACACTACATTATAATTTAAAGTTTCAAATCCCAATAATTCCGTAGTTCTTTTTCTATTGATGGGAAAGGAAGATCCATAACCGGCAGCAGAGCCTAAAGGATTTTTATTAACGATGGTATAAGCTGCTTGCAACATGGTCATATCATCTACTAAACTTTCTGCATAAGCGCCCAGCCATAAACCAAAGGAAGAAGGCATGGCCAATTGCAAATGCGTATAACCTGGAAGTAAATCATTTTTATGCGCTTCACTTTTTTCTTGTAGCAAAGTAAAAAAAGTTTGCACCGATGCACTCATACTAATTAATTCGGCGCGTAAAAATAATTTGATGTCTACTAAAACCTGATCATTCCTACTTCTGGCACTATGAATTTTTTTGCCCACATCTCCCAAGCTTTCGGTCAACATCATTTCTATTTGTGAATGGATGTCTTCTACACCTGGGTCCAATTTAAAATCGCCTGCTTGAATTTTTTGGTATATTTCAATTAAAGCTTTTTTGAGTTGTGTTTGTTCTAATGCAGTAAGTAAGCCTACTTCAGACAACATGGTAGTATGCGCAATAGATCCTAATACATCGTAGGCCGCTAAATAGGTATCCATGGCTTGATCATTGCCAATGGTAAATTTTTCTACCGCTGCTGATACCTTGCTGTTTTTTTGCCAAAGCTTACTCATGATTAAACATTTTTTCAAGTAATTGAATATAAGTTACAATACCTTCTTCTATCTCATTAATATATATACACTCATCTGCTGTGTGGCTTCGAGCAGAATCGCCTGGTCCCATTTTTAAAGTAGGGAAAGGCATTAAGGCTTTATCAGAAGAAGTCGCCGAACCAAAATAGTTCTTACCTAATGCACTACCACATTTGACTAATGGATGATCAACTGAAATATTGGTAGACCTTAGTCTTACACTTCTTGGTGTAACGGTTGATTTTACATGTTGTTGTACTGTAGTTACAATTTCTTCTAAAGTATACAATTCATTCACACGTACATCCACTATCAATCTACAAGTAGATGGAACCACATTGTGTTGTTTATTATCTGTTTCAATTACCGTAACACTCATCTTCACTTTACCCAACAATGGAGATACTTTGTCAAATTGAAAACTTTTAAACCACTCTACATCCGGTAATATTTTATACAAAGCGCTTTCTCCCTCTTCTCTTGCAGCATGACCTGGTTTCCCTGTAGCCACTATATCTAAAACTAATAATCCTCTTTCTGCAATGGCCATTTCCATTTGGGTGGGCTCTCCTACAATTCCACAATCAATGGTAGGCAATTGTGGTAAAACCAATTCTATGCCATCCTGGCCCGAAATTTCTTCTTCTGCAGAAGCCACCAATACAATATTATAAGGTAAATTGGTTTGCGCATAAAAATATAAAAAGGTAGCTATTAAACTTACCAAACATCCTCCTGCATCATTACTACCTAAGCCGTATACTTTCCCATCCTGTTCAAAAGCGTTAAATGGTTCAAGTGAATAACCCTTATTAGGTTGTACCGTATCGTGGTGTGAATTTAATAATAAGGAAGGCTTATTGGAATCAAAATGTAAATTAGTGACCCAGATATTATTTTTTACTCTATTGGTTGGAATACCTCTATCTGCAAAAAACTGAGTTAATACTAAAGCGGTTTTATCTTCCTCCTTACTAAAAGAAGGAATAGCGATTAACGTTTTTAATAAGTCAATCGCCTCTTTTTGTAAGATGTTTATATTATTTGAATTGTATAGGTTATTATTAGGTGACATTAGTTGGTGATAGTGGTACCAGCAGTACCTTTGATTAATTCATCCATTCTTTCGGCTTTCCCAATAATAACCGATTGCACCCCGTGTTCAAGCGCCGAAAATGCATTATCAATTTTGGGAATCATTCCTTCAGTTACAATTTGTTCCTCTTTGAACTTTTTGTAAAGTAGCTTGTCTAGCTTAGTAATCACTGAACTTGAATCATTGACGTCTTTGAGCACCCCTTCTTTTTCGAAACCATAAATTAAATGTACTTGATAGGTTGTAGCCAAAGACGTAGCAATACTTTGTGCAATGGTATCGGCATTGGTATTCAATAACTGTCCCTTGCCATCGTGCGTAATGGGTGCGATAACAAGTCTGCTATTATTTAAAAGCATTTGATTTAACAATTTGGTATTGACTGCATCAATATCACCCACCATACCAAAATCAATTGCAGCATTAACTCTTTTATGCGCAAGTATTAAATTACCATCTACCCCCGACAAGCCTATAGCATTGACACCCTCTGCTTGTAATTGTGCTACAATGTTTTTATTGATATAGCCCGCATACACCATGGTTACAATTTTCAAAGTAGCCTCATCTGTGATTCTTCTTCCCTCTACCATGGTTTGTTGCACACCCATTGAATCGGCCATACTAGTGGCTAATTTACCACCACCATGCACTAAAATAGCCTGACCCTTTACTTTCGCAAAAGATTGTAAGCAAGCAGTTAACAATATAGGATTGTCTACAATATTGCCTCCTATTTTAATGACATATAATGATTCCATAAATTAACTTCTCTATTTTCCTTTGTTATTGAACTCGTTTTATATTATTTGCTTTTCAAAATTTCTGACAAAACAGCTTGTGCCGCCCACACTCTATTAGAAGCTTCTTTAGTCACTAAACTATTAGGGCCGTCTAATATTTCATCACTCAATTCCACATTTCTTCTTACAGGTAAACAATGCATCAGTTTGGCATTATTGGTAAGCGCTAGTTTTTTATTATTCATCATCCATTGAGTATCGCTACACAATACCTTACCATATTGCTCATAACTACTCCAATTTTTTACATACACAAAATCGGCGTCTTTCAATGCATCGTCTTGATGGTGCGTAATGATTGCCCCATTGGTATATTCGGCAGCCAATGCATAACCTTCTGGATGGGTAATTACAAAATTAGCTTCTCCCCAAGCATTCACCCACTGGCTAAAACTATTAGCCACGCATTGTGGAATAGGTTTGATATGGGGCGCCCAGGTTAAAACAATTTTTGGTTTCTTATTTTTAAAAGAAACATTGGAAGCGATGGACTCTTGTATAGTAATAATATCTGTTAAAGATTGTAATGGATGTAAAGTCGCCGATTCTAAGCTTACAATGGGAACTCCTGCATATTTTATAAATTGGTTGATTATTTTTTCGCCATAATCTTCTTCTTTATTAATCAAGCCAGGAAAAGTACGAATACATACTATATCAAAATAGTTCCCCAAAATAGGTGCCGCATCTTTAATATGCTCTACTGTAGTTCCATTCATGATAGCTCCTTCTGCAAATTCTAAAGCCCAGCCTTCTTTGTCTACATTAAAAACAATGGGTTCCATTCCCAAATTTTGTGCAGCCACTTGTGTACTTAATCTGGTTCTTAAACTAGGATTTAAAAATAATAGTCCAATACGTTTATTAGCCCCCAATGATTTATCTAAAAAAGGTTGCGCTTTATATTCTAATGCCTTTTTTACCAATGCATTAATATCAGAAACATCTTTTACTGAAATAAACTGTTTCATAATTTAAGAATGGGTTTGTTTCAATTGTTGAATAGCGGCATTCAACCTGTTTAAAAATAAGTTAATATCCTCCATCGTAATCGCCAATGAGGGCAATAGCCTTATTACATTAGGTTTGGCTTCGCCGGTAAATACTTTACAATCATTCAGCAACACTTTACGTAGTTCTTCTAATCCTGTTTCCATTTCAAAACCAATCATTAAGCCACGACCTCTTACTGTTTTAATGCCTGCAGTATTTTTTAATGCATTAATTAAGTAAGTGCCTTTTTCTGCTGCTGCATCCATTAAATTTTCTTTTTGGATTACTTCAATCACTGCCAATGCTGCCGCACAAGCCAAAGGATTACCACCAAAAGTGGTTCCCAATAAACCAAACTTAGCTTGAATATGCGGGGCAATTAAAATGGCGCCAATAGGAAATCCATTGCCCATGCCCTTGGCCATGGAATAAATATCTGCATTAACACCAGCTATATCATGAGAAAAAAATTGTCCAGTACGACCATAGCCACATTGAACACTATCGGCAATATATACTGCCCCTGCCTCATCGCAACATTTTCTGATCGCCTGTAAAAAAGTAGTACTTGCTTCATAAATACCTGCCACCCCCTGAATGCCTTCAATAATGACTGCAGCAATTTCATTGCCTTGAGTAGTAAAACAATTTTGTAACGCAGCTATATCATTAAAAGGCAAAAAGATAATATTACCCGTCTCATTCACAGGAGCTACAATACTTGGATTGTCTGTAGCCGCTACTGCCAATGAGGTACGTCCATGAAATGCTTTCTTGAATGAAATAATTTTTTTTCTTCCTGTATGGAAGGAAGCTAATTTTAAAGCATTCTCATTGGCCTCGGCACCACTGTTGCATAAAAATAATTGAAAATCTTTTTTTCCGCTCACTTCATTGATAGCAGTCGCCAATTGCGCTTGAATAGGCATAATCACTGAATTGGAATAAAAAGCCATCGCATGCAATTGATCCTCGATTCTTTTTACCCAATGCGGATTGGTATGGCCAATGCTAATCACTGCATGACCTCCATACATGTCTAAATATTCCTGATCCTTATCGTCCCACACACGGCTGCCAGCCGCCTTGGTAATAGCGATAGGATTTAAAGGATATACATTGAATAAAGACATGGTTATAAATTAAATAAGTCGTTTAAAAATAATTTGCTTTTAATTGAAGCCCTGCGATTTCTTCCAATCCAAAAATTAAATTCATATTTTGAACTGCTTGCCCTACTGCCCCTTTCAATAAATTATCCAATACCGCATGAATGGCAATTTTATCACCTTGTTGCTCAATATGAATCAAACACTTATTGGTATTTACTACTTGCTTCAAATCGATATTGGTTTTACTTACATGCGTGAAAGGCGCACCTGCATAATAAGATTCATATAGTTCATACAGTGCTTCTAATTTTAATGTAGTAGACAATATGGAACTTACCAATATACCTCTGGTAAAATCGCCTCTCCATGGAACAAAATGAACTGCCGCTTTATTTTTTCCTTGCAACTTATTAAGGTTTTGTTCTATTTCATTAATATGTTGATGTTGCAATGTTTTGTAGGCTTGAATATTATTGGCTCTCCAACTAAATTGATTGGTCGCCGTAAGCCCTTGCCCTGCACCAGTGGATCCTGTAATGCCAGTGGTAAACACATCACTTAATACTCCTTGGGAAGCCAATGGCAATAAGCTTAATTGAATGGCGGTGGCAAAACAACCTGGGTTGGCAATGTTTTGAGCAGCTGCTATGGAAGACTTATTGAATTCCGGTAAACCATATACAAATTGTCTGTCTCCAATGGAAGAAGTTTCAGTTAATCTAAAATCTTGGGAAAGGTCAATGATCTTGATGCTTGATTTTATTTCATGGCTGGTCAAAAACTTTTTAGCATCTCCATGGCCTACACATAAAAATAGCACCTCTATGTTTTGATCCAATTCATTTACAAATTTTAAATTTGTATCCCCCACTAAATCGGCATGCACTTTACTCAATAGTTCCCCTGCATTACTGGTACTATGCACAAAAGTAATAGTAGCATTAGGATGACGAAGCAATACACGCAGCAATTCGCCACCTGTATACCCCGCACCTCCGATAATTCCTATTTTTACTTTTTGCATTTTTATTTTTTTATTTTTTGTTCGAATCTTTGATCTGATGAAAAATACTGGTTTGATTGCCAAATATTTTTGTAAAACCTCTTACATCTGCACCAGTCCAGCCTGTATTCATTTCTCCATACTTGCCAAATTTAGCGCTCATTAAATCATTCGCCGATTCAATACCTATCACTTGAAAACGATACGGATTTAATTGAATAAACACTTCTCCAGTGACTTGTTCTTGTGTACTATTTAAGTAAGCTTCTATATCACGCATCACTGGATCTAAAATTTGTCCCTCATGCAACCAATTGCCATAAAATTGTGCCAATTGGTCTTTCCATGATAATTGCCATTTAGTTAAAACATGTTTTTCTAAAGCATGATGTGCTTTTAATATCACCATGGGGGCAGCCGCTTCAAAACCAACTCTTCCTTTAATACCAATGATGGTATCTCCCACATGAATATCTCTTCCAATACCATACGCCCCTGCTATAAATTGTATGTATTGAATGGCTTCGGTTGGATGAGTAAAAGTTTTTTTATTAACGGTTTTAATTTCTCCTTTTTCAAAACCTATCACCATTTCTTCGGTTTGCCCTTCTTTGGTCATTGGAGTAGGCCAAGCGCTTTCTGGCAACATGCCTTTGGATTGTAAAGTTTCTTTGCCACCGACACTGGTGCCCCATAAACCTTTATTAATTGAGTAAGCCGATTTTTCAAAATTCATTTGAACTCCTTTTCCTTTCAAATAATCAATTTCGGCTTCTCTACTCAATTGCAAATCACGAATGGGTGTTAAAATTTCAACTCCAGGAATCATAATTTGAAAAATCATATCAAAACGTACTTGATCATTTCCAGCACCCGTACTGCCATGCGCCACTAATTTAGCCCCCACTTTTTTTACATGGGCTGCAATATGCAATGCCTGGCTCAAACGCTCCGCACTCACACTTAATGGATAGGTATTATTTTTTAAAACATTCCCAAAAATTAAATACTTAATAATGCTATCATAATATCCCTTTACAGCATTAACGGTCGTATGTGATTTTACGCCTAATGCATAAGCATGTGCTTCTACTTTTTTTAATTCCTCTTCGCTAAAGCCACCTGTATTCACTATCACACTGTGTACTTCTAAACCTTTGTCCTCGGTTAAATATTTTACACAATAGGTAGTATCCAACCCCCCACTAAATCCTAATACAATTTTTTCCATAACAATTATTTTTTTCTAAGCCAATTCAGTAATTTACTTTGTTTTATTTTCATAAAACGCTCATATAGCTTAGAGTTATTTGAAAATTCAGCCGCTACCTCTTCCACACTGTGTATTTGCTTTGGCTCATACAACATGGCGGTACACATACAATTTTTACGATCCTTACTCATTAAAATTTCATAGTTCACACAGCTTTTGCAACCAGCCCAAAATTCTTCATCATCGGTAAGCTCGCTATAGGTAACTGGCTCATACCCTAATTCACTATTTATTTTCATCACTGCTAACCCCGTAGTCAATCCAAATATTTTTGCATTGGGATACTTTTCTCTGGACAATTGAAAAGTAGTTTGTTTAATTTTTTTTGCAATCCCAGTTTTTCTAAAGGCTGGTGCTACAATTAAGCCACTATTGGCTACAAACTGTCCATGTTGCCAGGCTTCTATATAACAAAACCCTACCCAGGTTCCATCTTCTGTTAAAGCGATAACGGATTTGCCTTCATTTATTTTCATGGCAACATATTCAGGACTGCGTTTGGCAATACCCGTACCACGCGCTTGAGCCGAAGAGGCCATTTCATCAGTAATATCATGTGCAAAGGAGGCGTCCCCACTGTGGGCAACGCGTACAATAATTTTCTGTTCCAATGAGCTTTAAATTTTAAGGAAATACTATGCTGGCGGAAGAATGCTTCTTTGGGGTTTTTTCCACTGATAGGGGCAAGTGCCAATTGCTCGTCCTATCAGAATCCACGTCGGCAAAAAAAGCCTAAGATCCTAGGCATCCAAATTGGGCTGGGTTCATTCAAAACAGGTACTGGTGCATATTTTGCACTAGCGATAATAGTATGTAATTGTACCTGTTTCATTTAGATTACTCCTTTGTATAAGAAAGAGGACCTAAAAGTATAAAATAAAATAGACAAATAGGGCTATAGACCCCCTCTAATTTGATCAAATTAGAACTAAAAGGACTCTATTGACCCTAAAATGAATGGCTGTTAGTTTTAAGATCCCCCAATAGAATCGTAGTTTTGTTGCAAATAGGAATGTATGAAAATAGTTAAAAGTGGATTTTTAGTAGGATGCGTTCTGCTAATTTTAGCCTGTGGCCAAAGCAATTCAAATAATTCAGTTTCCCCCACCGATACCATTAATGTGGTGGCAGCGGATACGGCTACTGAAAAAACTTTTGCAGTAAGCTTAGTAAATAATAAAAAAGATCCCACTTGTGGCATGCCGGTAACTGCAGGAATACATGATACCACCCATTATGAAAATAAGGTATTGGGATTTTGTTCCACTGAATGCAAAAATGAATTTTTGAAAAATCCTAAGGCGAATCTAGCTGCTGCAGAAATAAAATAAATTAGACGGAAATTAATAGGGCTTAACTAAATAAATAAGCAATATCGTCCTTGGTTAAAGATTTAACAAAACCCACTTCATCCGATATTAATTCTTTGGCTAAATTTCTTTTCCTTTCTTGTAGCTTCAAAATTTTATCTTCTACCGTATCATTACAAATCATTCGATACGCAAAAATATTTTTTGTTTGTCCTATTCTATGGGTTCTATCAATCGCTTGTTGTTCTACTGCAGGATTCCACCAAGGATCTACAATATAAACATAATCGGCTGCCGTTAAATTCAAACCTACGCCACCGGCTTTTAATGATATTAAAAATACACGACAATTGTCGTCATTTTGGAATCGCTCAATTGCACGTTCTCTTTCTTGAATGGTACTTCCTCCATCAAAATATTCATAATCGATGCCTAATTTTTTTAGCTGCTCTTTAATAAGTGCCAACATCCCTAAAAATTGAGAGAACACCAAAGCCTTGTGCCCGCCTATATTTTCGGCAATTTCACGAGTAAGTTCATCCAGCTTTACAGACTCATTAGGATAGGCTTCGTCTTTCAAAATAGCAGGGCTGTCACAAATTTGTCTCAGCTTCATCAATCCTTGTAAAATGGAAAGTTGTGATTTTTGTATACCCTTCTCTTCCACCATACCAATTAATTTATCTCTGTAATCATTTCGGTAAGCTTCATAAATTTTTCTTTGTGCATCCCCCATTTCACAATACAAGACCATTTCTTGTTTTTCAGGCAAGTCTTTAGCTACTTGTTCTTTGGTTCTTCTTAATATGAATGGGAAAACAAATTTACGTAGATGCTCTTTTTGTTCCTGCTCATCAAACTTATCAATAGGCATGGAGAAATTATGCTTGAAATATTCCACCGTACCCAACATGCCCGGATTTAGGAAATTCATTTGAGCATAAATATCAAAAGTATTGTTTTGTAAAGGCGTACCACTTAAGCATAATTTATTAGCCGCTTTTAACAAGCAAGCAGCTTTGGTTACTTTACTAGAAGGATTTTTAATGGCCTGACTTTCATCCAAAATCACATAATCAAAATTCACTTCCACAAACATTTTAATATCACTTCTTAAAGTACCATAAGTGGTAATGATTACTTCTACTTCTTCTTTTAAAATAAGTTGTTTGTTCCTGCTTCCCCCATGATGAATGTGATACGTTAAAGTCGGCGTAAACTTTTTTAATTCATTTTGCCAGTTGTATAAAAGAGTCGTTGGACAAACTACTAAGGCCACCAATTTGCCATTCTTTTGTTTTAAATGCTGTAAAAAAGACAGGGTTTGTATGGTTTTACCCAATCCCATATCGTCTGCTAATATCCCACCCCATTGTACATCATGCAAATAATTCAACCACTGAAACCCACTTACCTGATATGGGCGCAATATAGGCAATAAGTGTTCTGGAGGGGTGATATCCGCTATCGCATAACGTTCTCTAATTTTTTCATACTTGCCTTCTAGTTGAAAAATTAATTCTTCCTCATCTCTTTGTTGATACAATTCATCTAAAATAGAGAAATGGTATTTGCTTAATTTTAAAGTATCTGTTTTCCCTTCCCCTACTTTAAACAATAAAGAATATTTATTAAGCCATTTTTCGGGAAGTACCCCTAAGCTACCATCTTTCAAGGGTACAAACTGTTGCTTATTAGACAACATATTTTTAATATCTTGAACAGATACCTTTTGTTCTCCAAAAGAAATTTCTACTTTGGCGTCAAACCAATCTGTATTGCTACTAATATATAATTTAGTAGATGGCTTGGCCGTATTAAATTTAAATTGTTTTAAATATTCTGTTCCAAATAATGGAATTTGTTTTTCGCGAAGCGTATCAATAAACAAAAAGAACCAGTTATTTTTTAATACCTCGGCTCCTTTTAATGCCAAAACATTGCCTTCATTGGGTCGAATAAACCCTGAATGCAATTGTTCTATAATATTCATTAATTGTCTTTCTGCAGCCAGATCTCTTTCTAAAATAATAATTTTATCGCCAACTTGTTGAATCACAGAAGGACCATCTTCTTTTTGAACGATTATTTCATTATAAGCATACAAAGGCTCAAAAAATAAATAGTCTCCGTTTTCTTTTAGAAGAATTTGTAATTGAGGCTTCACCCCTTTTACTTTTTCTTGTAAGACATTCTCTAAAGCCACTTGGTATTTTTTTGACAAAGGCAATAAAGTACTTTGTAAATACTGCGGCCATTGATCTAAATCAATTTCATGAAAACCTTTGGGCATAAACTTTTCCACCCAGAATAAATCGTCTCTATTTTTCCAAACAAAAAATTGATGATGGTATTGAAAAATAAAATTCGACTTCGCATGGTTCTCTTCTAATGGAATATTTCCTTCTGGTAAATTTACTCCTGCATAGATTAAGTATCTGCCCTCTTCTTTCTCCACTTTAAAACTAGGCTGAATGGTATTAAATACCAATTCCGCTTTTTGTAAATTTGCAGTAGTGAATGGTTTATTCTGTGGTAAGAAAAAATTAAAAGGATGTTCCGATAAATCTCTCCAGACCTTCTCTAACTTTGGATGAAGGTATTCTTGAATTAGTTCCTTGGTTTCATCGGGCAAACTATCTTCCTCCGCATGAACAATGGTATCCCATATGCCCTGAAAGGGAGAGTTCTTGTTTAAGAACTTAGACATCTCTGCAGTTTGTAATTTCTTAACTAACTGTATTAATATTTTATCTTCTTCTTTAATTAAAGCAGGAACTACTAGTTTAGCTAAATCAATTTTTTCTACTTTCCCAATAAAAGAAGTGCCCTCTTCATTAACCTCCCCCTTGATGACATTAAAAATAATATAAGGATAAGCCGTAGGCTGATGCTGCATAACAATACCATAGCGTTCCTTCACTTCCACTTGCTTGGTACTTTCACTGTCTTCCTCTTCTAAGTCCCAATCATTTGACTTAGGTCTTTTGATGGTGGTAATAGTACTATTGGCATTCAGCTTTAAAACTTTTTCATCTAATACTTTTAAAAAGGGTTTTCCATCGTGATAAATAAATTCAAATTTATCTTCTATATAATCATCTAAAGTGTAGCCATATAATGCCAATAGTTTATTTTTTTCTCTATCCCAATTTCGAATGGTTTCAAAATAGTCCGCTCCTTTTAGTTGAAACAGCTGCAATAATAGAATGGTCTTATGTAAACAAAGTGGGTATTCGGTTTCAGATAAACAATCGCAAGAAGTATCAAAAAAACGTTCTTCATTTTTTTGAATAATAATATGATGGGTTTTCCCTTTATCGTGAAATTCAGCAACCACTTTTTCATTTTCACTTTCAACAATATGTGGTCTTATTGATTTTAATGTTTCTTCTGCTTTTTCAAAGACGTTCTTAGAACATAGCATTCGAATCATTTTTAGATCCAAGCTTTTTGTTCTTAATAAGGTATGGGTAGTTTTATAAGATGCCGGCTTGTAGTCTAATAAATTTTTATCTAGTAAATCCTGCACATAAAATAAGGCAGCTGCCTTATGTCTACACACTTCAGATAAATTATAAGGACAACCACATCTTAAAGATAAAGTGGCAGCACTTTTAAAATTCTCAATGGTTACTTTATAATAAGTACTATACCCATCATCTTTTACCCTGCAAAATATAGTTCCAATTAAAGGATCAAATTTTGCGAGTTCAATATTTTTAAGGGCAAATATTTTTTTACCGCGACGTATCACCTCTTCGGTGCCGTAGCTATAAATGTGTTTTACTAAGTAGGGTAATGCCATAATGGTACAAAAAGCCCTTAAAAAAGGGCAATTTGCAAATGTAAGGCTTTGCTAGCTAATTATGTAGTCCTATTCCAATGAATGTGAAAAATAAAAATAATTAACCCTGATTGATCAGCGCTCCCTCTTTAAAAAGGGGTAAGGATGGTGCAGAATCTATTGAAATACAATACAACATGTCCTCTTCTAGTCCAAAAGCAGCTAAACGATGCCAATGAGTGACTGTTTTAATATAAGTAGTTAATTGATCCTTTTGTTGCATATATAGCTGATTGGCCATAAAACTACTATCACATTGAATATCAAAATGCGTCTTTACTTCTTCAATAACTGCCCCAGCAAATAAAACATCTTCGATGTTAAATTTATTTTTCCAGCCAGAGCATCCTAAAATAACGGGCGAATCTTGGCTTTTTAGAAACTCAACTACTTTACTCAGGTTAGGAAAAGAACCTGTAATGATATTTTTTGCACCTTGTTTCAAGGCCATATGCAACAGCTTAGTTCCATTGGTAGTGGTAATCACCAAAGTTTTATTTTCAATAAAAGACCTTGGGTATTCCGATGGTGAATTGCCATAGGATAGTCCAGGTATAATTTTACCATCTCTTTCCCCCGCAGTTACTCCGCTAGTTTGTTTTCCCACTTCAATACAAAGCTCTGGCGAATCAACAGGTATCACTTTACTGGCTCCATTGTATAAAGCAGTCGCAATGGTAGAAGTTGCTCTGAAAACATCTATAATAACTACAATACTATCTTTAATCTCATATAGATCTAAAAGCTGTGGCGTAAGTACGGTATGTAAACTTGGTTTAGATTTCTTTACTGCATTCATAAGACACAAAGATACACAACACTTATTTTAAACTAATTCTTTTGTGACCGCATTTTTCTTACTTAAAATTAATATTTCTGAAACAATAATGTCTGTACTTACCCTTTTGACTGCATTTTTGTCGGTATAGGATTTCGTTAGCAATCTGCCTTCCACAGCTACCTCGATTCCTTTGACTAAATATTTTTCGGCATACTGCGCTAGCTTAGACCAGGCCACCAAATTAAACCATTGCGTTTCCTCCACCCATTCCCCCTTGGCATTTTTATAACGGTCATTTACCGCCAAACGCATATTGGCCAATTGATTGTTTTCTTTAAAAATTTTGATTTCCGGATCGGCGCCTAAATGTCCGATCAATTGCACTTTGTTTTTAATTGCTTTCATAAGAATTTGATTTGTTAAGCAACAAAATTGCAATTCTTATGCATGTCAAAATGCAGTATTTATCTCAATAAAAATAGGTACAAATAAAGGGAACTTAAACTTATTTAAAAGGAAACTTCACTACCTGTGCTTTCACTAAGGTATTGCGAATGTCAATAAAAATAGCCGTTCCAGGCTTGGCATGCTCAGCTGCCACATACCCCATTCCAATGGCTTTGCCCAAACTTGGCGCCTGAGTTCCAGAAGTAACAGATCCAATAAATTTTCCAGCTGCATCTTTAATTTCATAATAATGTCTAGGTATACCGCGATCAATCATTTCAAAACCAACTAATTTTTTGGAAACTCCATTTGCTTTTTGATCGGCTAAAGAACTTGAGTTGGTAAACGATTTAGTAAACTTAGTTATCCAACCTAAGCCTGCTTCTATAGGACTGGTGGTATCATCAATATCATTTCCGTACAAACAAAATCCCATTTCTAAACGCAAGGTATCTCTTGCCCCTAAACCAATGGGCTGAATACCATAAGCCGCTCCCGCTTCAAAAATAGCTTCCCAAATTTTATTGGCATTGTCATTAATATCTTCAAAATAAATTTCCACACCGCCAGCACCCGTATATCCCGTCGCACTTATCAATACATTGTCAATACCTAGCATTTCCCCTTTAGCAAAACTATAATAAGGCATATTGGTTACATCCATTTTAGTTAATGTTTGTATCACTTGTGTAGCTTTAGGACCTTGCACCGCTAATAATGCAGTTTTAGGACTTATATTATGCATCTCAACTCCTTGCGTATTGTGTTTCGAAATCCAATTCCAATCCTTTTCAATATTAGAAGCGTTCACCACCAACATGTATACTTTATTTTTTTCAACACAGTACACCAATAAATCATCTACAATCCCACCCTCCGTATTTGGTAAACAACTGTATTGCGCTTTACCATCTTCTAATAAAGAAGCATCATTAGAAGTAACACTTTGAATTAAATCCAATGCATGGGGCCCTCTTAAAATAAACTCTCCCATATGACTCACATCAAACACACCCACTTTATTTCTTACCGCTGCATGTTCATCGTTGATACCCGTATAGCTGATAGGCATATTGTAACCAGCAAAGGGTGCCATTTTAGCGCCCAATGCGATATGTTTATGGGTAAAAGGAGTGTTTAATATTTCGCTCATGGAATAAATTATTTACACGAAGATAAACAAAAAGAATACCAAATAAAAAACCCCCTCTATGGTAGAAGGGGTTTGTTTATAAGAACCAATAGATATTATGAAACCTTAATAAGTGAAGCGGTCTAGCACCCAATGCAAGTCTGCAAATTTTGAAGCCGCTTTATTTACTTTGTTAATCGCACTGGGCTCATCCAAATGAATATTGCCCGTTTTTTTAGACGCCTTTTCAGCCTCTTTTTGCAATTTAAGTCTTTCCTCTTTCAGCTCATTTAATTCTCTTTGCATTTCAGTTGGATTATCTGAATCAATAAGATCATCTGGTTCAGTAGTATAGATATCTGATGCCCTTTTAATTTTTTCCAAGCCCGTGCTGGTCATTTTATATTCCACCCCTCTTTCAAATTGATAAGATTCATTGTCCCAAGGTTCATTCCACTCATCAATCCAATTCTCATCAGAGGCAATTCGGTCAATAGTGCCCATCCTCATGCCCCTTCCATTGATATTCACATTGGTTTGAGACCAACCTTTATTCGAAATTTTAATACGCTTGCCAATAGGTACCGCAATGGTCATTATCACATGCTGATTTCTAAATTTATCTATTTTATTAATACCAATACCTCTGTCTAAATACAACAAACTATCTTGCTGTGCGAGTTCAAAGTTTATTTTATTAGCGAGTTCATTGGCGTTTTGAATGGTCTTACCATTACTTAGCTTCACAATTTTCACTTGAAAACTATCATTTAAAGATTGAACAATTCTAATGCGTAAGTTTCTTACATAAACAGTGTCTTCATCAGAGAATCCTTGAAATGGCTCAATTTGAAACCAATGATTTTCATAATATTTCATTTTGGGTGCTGCGGTAATTTCTATGAAGTCAATGGCAGGGTTGGTCAAAGCAATACTTTGCTCTGCAGGAACATTATGCCTTGAAAAACTATTCACTAAACTACTTCCAAAATAGAAAAGCATTACCCAGCCCACTATCCATAAGGCCCAAAAACTGGATCTTACCCAAATATTTGCTTTTTTAAATCCGGCAAATTTTCTGATCACCGCTGTTACAATACCAATAATAGGCACCCAAATGAAAAGCAAAATGGCTCCAATCACAGACCAGGTTTGCGCACCCTCTTCCAATAAGAATTTTTTTAAGGGCAATAAAGCAGTAGCTGCTACACCAATTCCAAATAAAGCAGCTAATAAGGAGATACCTACTATAGCCAAGATAAAATAAACGAATCCCTTAATGCATATAGTAATAATCCTTCCTATAAAATGGAATAATCCTTTTCTCTTTTCTATGGGTGTAGCAGCAGCAGCATTGGATGTGGTTGGAACACTTTCACTATTCGCCTCAGCATTGCCCTTATTTTTATTATATAAATCACTCCCCCAGGATTGAGCTCTTTTGCTAAAACCTTCCATATCATTTTGAATGGTGTTCTTTATACTATTTATATCCACTTTTTCACCAATCATTTCTAATTTGTCAGCACTCGACTTTGCTTCAGGTAATACCAACCATAATACGATGTAAATAAAAATAGCACCAGGACTGAATGTAATGTCTAAAAAATTAGGGAAATCGGGAAATTCCCAAAATTGCCAAAGATGTAAATGTCTAAAATTAAAAATAAATCTGATGAATGGAATTAAAAACAAAATTCTAATAATCCATACTTGAATACCAAAATATTTTGATAAGCCTCCGCAAACACCGCCTAATATTTTATTGTCTAAATCTCTAAACAATCTTTTCCTAGGACCCCCCACTTCTTTGACAGAAGAACTAGGTACTGCAATCCATAAAATTAAATAACCTAGAATATTAATTCCAATTAAAAATATCCAAAGTATTCGAACCACTAAGGGATCTATATTAAAATACCTAGCAATACCACTACAAACGCCACCTAATACTTTATTTTGTTCATCGCGATACAATCGCTTTTGACGGGTGCCCTCATTAGAGCTATTTGCATCATTAGCGCTTTGTTGGCGACTATCATTTGTAGCATTGGTAGTAGATGAAGTAGTTTGTTCAAAGCCATCCTGTGCTTCAAAGTCGGCAGGGCGACCAATACTGGTAATAATTAAATTCATGTCCTGCGCTGCAATGCAAACGGTTCCTTTTTTCAAACGATCTTCGCACAATTCTGCAATGCGACATTCGATGTCATTGATAATTTCATCACGACCTTCCTCGTTAGCGAAATAAGTACGAAGCGATTCTATATATTGTTTCAACATTTCATAAGCCAATTCCTCAATGGGAAGTATGCGACCTTGAAAATTGATATTGATAACTTTGTTCATGTTAATATAATTTAAGAAACAGTTTTAGTTTCTGATGAATTAATGGGGTTGGTATTTTGAATCAGTTCATTAACGGAATTGGTCATCTCTTTCCAAGTTTTTAATAAAACTTCGAAAGCAGCTTTTCCTTCTTCTGTCATCACAAAATATTTTCTTGGCGGACCACTGATACTTTCTACCCAACGATAATTTAAAAGTCCTGCGTTTTTTAAACGAGTCAACAAAGGATACAAGGTTCCTTCTAGAATATGCAAATTGGCCCCTTTCATTTTCTCAACAATATCACTTGGATACACCTCCCCTTGTTGAATGATGGACAATATGCAAAACTCCAAAACGCCCTTGCGCATCTGACTTTGTGTGTTTTGAATATCCATAACAATTGATTTGAAATGCAAAGCTATGGATAATTATAGTACTATGTATCACATAGTACTATAATTTATAAAATAAAATCATAACTACTTCATAATAAGTATATTATAAAATATATATTTTTACCAGCGTTTAAATAAAAGGATAAATGGTCACTAATGACTGTCTTAATAGACCACTAATTCATAGAAATCTTCCTCTTTAAGATAGGTATTGGCCAAGGCTAAAATTTGCTCCGGCTGTACTTCCCGAACCACTTGAATGGTATTGTAAAAATAGTCGGCGGTTAAGTCATTTAAAAGATAAGATTTCCAACGACTAATAATTTGAAAAGGACCATCCAAATCGCCTAATAATGCACCCAACATATAATTTTTAACCAATTTTAATTCATCTGGTTCCACTAAAGTTTCTCTTAATTTTTTCATTTCCTTATACACTTCTTCGATAGTGGCTTTACAAACATCTTTGCCTGCATCAGTGCTCACCATCCAAGCCCCTGCATGTTTATAATTTTGCAAATAACTATGTATGCCATAGGTATAGCCTTTGTCTTCTCTAATATTACTCATTAGCCTGGATCCAAAAAATCCACCAAAAATATTATTCAGCACTTGCGCTGCTGGAAAATCAGGATGATGTCTATTGGGAAAATGTCTGGCTAAACGAATAGATCCTTGCACCGATGCCGCATCATTCACAATGCTGTATTTTTTTTGAGTAGCCGAAACAATAGGATGAATCTGTTCTTTAATTTCTTTTTTATTTAAAGCAAGTTGACCAATATGCTTATTCAGCAAGGCTTCTATATTGCTTGGAAATTTACCTGCAATAAAAATTACACATTTCCCTTGCTTATAATACTTGTCATAAAAAGCCATCAAGTCCTCTCTATTGATATTTTTATAATCCTGTTCCACAGAATATTTTCCATAAGGATGTTCAAACCCAAATAAATATTCATCAATCAATCTATTGGCAATAAAATCCCCTTTTTTTAAATTCAGCAGCAACCTTTGAATTTGATTTTGTTTTAAAATAGCAATTTCTTTTTCAGGGAAAGTGGCTTGGGATACAATTTCTCCCATTAAAGGAATGACTTCTTCGAAATGTTTTGTTAAACAATGCAAAGTAACCGTGGCTGTTTCATTGGTACAAGTCCTATTTAAATGCGCCCCATAAAATTCAAAAGCATCTGTAATTTCAAAGGAAGTTTTTGTACTGGTTCCATTTTTTAATAAAAAATTAGTAGCTGCTGCTACCCAGTTTTTTTCTTCATAAGTATTGCCAGCGTCAAAAACCATATCTACCAACAACACTTCTTGAGAGCCTCCCTCGAAGGCATACACTTCTACCCCATTGTCTAAAGCAAACTTTTGATAGGGTTTCAATTGAATATCAAAATCGATAGCGTCTTTTATTATAGGTGCTACTATTCGGTCTACTGCCATAATTTAAGATTTACTATAATAATATAAAGTGTTGCGATTGGTGTCTTGGAAAATTTGTTTTGCCGTTTGCTGAATCATCGAAGGGGTCACTTTTTGATACAAAGACAACTCTTTGTTCATTAAGTCGGCATCGCCCAATAATTCATAAAATGCTAAGCTATGCGCCCTATTCATAATACTCATGTCTTCAAAACAAATTACGCTCTCCGTTTTGTTAATTACTTTTTGCACTTCTTTGGCATCTAGTATTTCATTTTTAATTTTCTCAATTTCGTCTAGTACTGCTTTTTCAGCTACGGTCATGCTGATGCCTTTGACTAATTTTCCTTCGATCACCAATAGGCCTGGGTCAACGGTTCCAAAATGATAACAATCTATAGAAGAAAATATTTGTTTTACTTTAATCAATTGCTCATACAATCTAGCCGAAGTTCCTCCCCCTAAAACTTCTGTAATTAAATCAGTGGCATGATAGCCTTCATCAAATCGGCCACCCATATGCCAAGTCATCATCAGCATATCCAAAGGCACGTCGGCACGCACATCCATGGTTCTACTTTTTTCTTGCACCGGCTCCTTAGGCAAACTGCGCACATACGCTGTGCCAGCCTCAATTGGACCAAACCATTTTTCTGCCAATTGCTTTACTTGATCTGTTTGTACATTTCCAGTTACGACCAATATGGCATTATTAGGTCTATAAAATTGAAAGAAAAAATCTTTTACATCTTGCATGGTGGCGTCTTCTACATGCGAAAGCGAAGCCCCAATAGTCATCCAACGATAAGGATGTTTAGTATACGCCAAGCTGCGCATTTTATGCCAAGCATCTCCATAAGGCTTATTAATATAATGTTCTTTAAATTCTTCACACACTACTTTACGTTGTACCTCTAAACTTTTTTTACTAAAAGCCAAAGACAACATTCTATCACTTTCTAACCAAAAAGCAGTTTCAATATTTTCTGCAGGAATTTGACAATAATAATTGGTTAAGTCGTTAGTGGTATAAGCATTATTTTCTCCGCCTGCTCTTTGCAAAGGCTCATCATACACCGGAATATTGATACTGCCTCCAAACATGAGATGCTCAAATAAATGTGCAAACCCAGTTTTAGTTGGATCCTCATCTTTAGCACCCACATTGTACAATACATTCACTACCGCCATGGGGGTACTGGTATCTTGGTGCACCAAAACTTTTAAGCCGTTGTCGAGTTGAAATTTTTCAAATTGTATCATAAAGACTGCGAAAATACTTAATAAGTACAACAGTTCCTTTTCTATTGAGAAGAAGCCCCTTTTAATCCTTTTCGAAACCCGATAAATTCAATTAACTTTGGGCCCAATAAATACCTAAGCTATGCAGCTGGAAGCCTTATACCAACGTGCCCTGAATTTTGAACACTTAAGCAAAGAAGAAGGGATGTTTTTATTTGAAAACGCACCTTTAACTGAATTAAGTTATATAGCCAATGAGTTAAGAAAAAAACAAGTGCCCCATGGTAAAGTTACCTGGCAAATTGATAGGAATGTAAATACCACTAATGTATGTATTGCCAATTGCAAGTTTTGTAATTTTTATCGCGTACCGGGTCATCCAGAGTCCTACATTACTAACATGGATACCTACCGTGAAAAAATAAAAGAAACCATTGAATGGGGAGGCGATCAATTATTATTACAAGGAGGACATCATCCTGAATTAGGCTTAGCATTTTATACCGATATATTTAGTCAGATAAAAAAAGAGTTTCCAACGATTAAGTTGCATACCCTAGGGCCCCCAGAAATTGCACATATTGCGAAATTGGAAAACAGGAGTCATACCGATGTTTTAAAAGCATTGGTGGCAGCCGGCATGAATTCATTGCCTGGCGCAGGTGCAGAAATTTTAGTAGACCGTGTAAGAAAATTAGTATCTAACGGAAAATGTGGTGCAGATGAGTGGTTAGAAGTGATGGCCGCAGCGCATCAATTAAATATTACTACTAGTGCCACAATGATGTTTGGCCATGTAGAAACCATAGAAGAAAGATTTATTCACTTAGTGCGTATTCGTGAAGTACAGGATAAAAAACCAGCCAATGCAAAAGGCTTCTTAGCTTTTATTCCTTGGACCTTCCAAGACGTAGATACTTTATTAACCAAAATTAGAGGGGTTCATAATTTAACCACCACCGAAGAATACATTAGGATGATCGCCATTAGTAGAATTATGCTACCTAATATTAAAAATATACAAGCAAGTTGGTTAACCGTTGGAAAAGCCACGGCACAGGTTTGTTTAGAAGCAGGTGCCAATGATTTTGGAAGTATTATGTTGGAAGAAAATGTGGTAAGTGCGGCAGGTGCCCCACACCGTTTTACCTATAAAACCATTCAAGAAGCCATTAAAGAAGCAGGTTTTGAGCCCCAATTAAGGGACCAACAATATGAATGGAGAACTTTGCCTGCAGCCATTCAGGAGCAAGTGATTAACTATTAGGGCGATTTGTAACTTTTTGGCCCATAGTACGTTTTACGTATACTAAACAGTCAATTCTAAAGGATGAGGGATATTGAATTCAATAATTGCGTTGATGACCACGCCGATGGCGTCTACCGATTTATATTAAAAAATATAGGTCATGTAGAAGATGCGCAGGATATTGTTCAAACTGCTTTTGAAAAGCTCTGGGTCAATCGAAATAAAGTAGAACCGCTCAAAGCCAAGTCTTATTTATTTACCGTGGCCTATCATCAAATGATAGATCATATTAGAAAAGAAAAGAAAGCCACTATAACGGATAGTTATGAAGAAGCCAATGCAAAAGCAACTTATCAGAAAGATCCTGAATTAAAACAGTTGTTATTAGCAGCCATTAACGAATTAAATCCTACACAGAAAAGTTTGGTTTTATTAAAAGATTATGAGGGCTATTCTTATCAAGAAATTGGGGAGATCATGAATTTATCAGAAAGTCAAGTAAAAGTATACCTGCACCGAGCGAGAATATTTTTAAAAGAAAAATTAGTTCACCTTGAAAAAGTGGCTAACTAAAATGAATATCAACAAAACCAATTACGAAAATTATTTCTTGTTGTACATCGACAAGGAACTCTCTGCTTCGGAACAAGCAGCTGTAGAAGGTTTTGTACAAGAAAATCCCCGCTATGCAGATGATTTAGCTTGTTTACAAAAAGCTAAATTAAGTACAGCACCTACCACCGAAAAAATAATTTTCACTAACAAAGCATTATTATACCGATTACCTGAAATGGAAGCAAGTCTTCCACAACAGTTCAAAAACAAATTGTACAAACAATCATCATCAATACTACGACCCAACTTTAATTATACAATAAAAGCGGCTCTACTAAGTATTGCTGCTCTATTTATAGTGTTTTTAGGTTATCAATTTAATCAAGTCAACAGTGTAGCCTCATTGCCAACTCCAATGACCGCTAAGGCAGATAGATTGACCCCACCTAGCACTAACAAGGCTATTGTAAAATTGGATCAACCTATCATTGCTAAATTTAGCAATCAATTAAAAAAAGCTACAAATAAATTTCAACGCTCCAATGAAACTGTTTACAACACAGTAAATGTTAACCCCATTGTTGCCATGGAAACATCTGCTTTAGTAGTCAATGCTGCAACTGCCGCTATTGAAAACGCTCCACAAAATTTAAACAATATTTCACCCATTATTGAAACCAACGCTGAACAAAGTGAAATAATTGATCCTCTACCCCTGGAAGAAATGCCAAGTCCTATAGAAGCAAATGGGTACAAGGTAGTAGACACCGACGAAACAGATAGAACCATCTATATCGCTAATTTTGAAATTGATGGCGCTAGTTTTAGAGGCCTTACTAGAAAATTTAATGCACTATTTAAAAGAAATAAATCAGAAAAATAAAAAGATTCAACTTATGAAAAAAATAATACTTGCCATTGGTTTACTCAACATTAGCTTCTTTGCTCATGCACAAAAAGATAGCAGCTCCAACACTAGTTCCGATTCTTCAAAAAAAGAAATAGCTGATACCATTAGAATTGGCAATATGATTATTGTAAATGATAAAAGTAAAACTGGCACTTACGAATTAGGGCGTGGGATAGTTAAAATTGATTTGAATAGTAATGATTATGGGTATCGTCATGCAATACGTGCCAATAAGAAAAGATACACCAATAGAAATGCAAGTGTATATTTAAAATCCAATAAAGACACTCTATTCTCTGTTAATGATGATACGGTGAGAGTAGGTCGTATTAATATCATTAAATCTCAGGACGGAGATATAAAAAAAGATTGGGAATCGATCTTCGAAGATGGCGATTTCGATAATACCCATATTAAAATTGAACGCGCGCCTAAAAAATTAAGCAATGTTTCTACCAATTGGTGGATTTTCGATTTAGGTTTCGCCAATTGGATTGACAAAACATCCAATCAATTATACAGTTCTTCACCTATCAACTCATTGGCCCGTCAATATGAAATTAATACAGAATTAAAATTAAATAATGTTAAATCAAGCAATGTAAATATTTGGATAGTGCAACAAAAAGTAAACCTAATAAAACATTACCTAAATTTAAAGTATGGGGTGGGTATCGAAATGTATAATTTTAGATTCGAACAACCTATTAGTTTTAGTAAAAACCCTAACAGTCCTACTATCTTTATTGATGATGCAACCTTTTCAAAAAATAAATTATTTGCAGAATACCTTACTGTTCCAATTCAATTAAATTTTAAATCCAATCCAAGCAATAACAAAAGCTTTTATGCAAGTATTGGAATTAGTACGGGTTATTTAATTCAATCGCGTACCAAACAAATAAGTGAAGAAAGAGGAAAGAAAAAAATGAATGGCAATTTTAATTTAAACAATTTAAAAATGGCCACTATTGGCGAATTAGGCATTGGGTCTATCCGATTGTATGGCTCTTATAACATGACTAATTTCTTTGATAAAAGCTTAACCAATTACAATTTTTTACCCTACGCCATTGGTCTAAGGTTTAGTAAATTTTAATAGCCTTCTTTCCCGCTTGGTTTTAGCGCTCATAACAAAGCCCTCCCAAAATGGAAGGGCTTTGTTCTTTCTATAAAAAATTAAATTAAATTTTCAGCACCAAAATAAGATTGCAAAGCCTTAGGAAGTGCAATGCCAGATTCAGTTTGATAGTTCTCTACAATGGCTGCAAAAATTCTAGGCAAAGCCAAAGAACTTCCATTTAAAGAATGTGCAAATTGTATTTTACCAGCAGCGTCTTTAAAACGGCATTTCATTCTATAAGTTTGGTAAGCTTGGAAATTAGAAACACTACTTACCTCCAGCCATCTTTCTTGCGCAGCACTGTACACTTCAAAATCATAGGTAATGGCAGAAGCAAATCCCATATCACCGCCACATAATTTTAAAATACGGTAAGGCAATCCTAAACTCACTAATAATTTTTCAACATGGGCAACCATGTCATTTAACACTTCATCGCTTTTATCGGGATGTACAATTTGTATAATTTCTACTTTCTCAAATTGATGTACTCTGTTTAATCCACGCACCTCTTTACCAAAACTTCCCGCTTCTCTTCTAAAGCAAGGAGAATACGCAGTCATTTGTAAAGGTAAATCGGCTTCTTTCAATACCACATCTCTAAATATATTGGTCACAGGAACTTCTGCAGTAGGTATTAAATAAAAATCATCTTCGGTGGCGTGATACATCTGCCCTTCTTTATCAGGTAATTGACCTGTTGCAAATGCTGAAGCTGCATTCACCATAAAGGGCGGCAAGTATTCGGTATAGCCCGCAGCCGTATTAAAATCTAAAAAATATTGTACCAGTGCTCTTTGAAACTTAGCGCCCTTGCCTATGTATAAAGGAAAACCACTACCAGTTATTTTAGCCCCTGTTTCAAAATCAACTAAATTGTATTTTTTAATTAAATCCCAATGCGCTTCGGCACCAGCAGGTAATTTGGGTCGTACGCCCCCTTCTCTTACCAATACATTTTCTTCCGGGCTTTTTCCCAAGGGTACTAAGTCATGTGGCAAATTGGGAAATTGAACCAATGCGTTTTGTAAATCTATTTCCACCTGAGCCATCTTTTCTTTCAAAGGCTCTAATTGTTTTTTCCATTCTCCCACCGCCGTTTTAGTGGCTTCTGCTTTTTCCTTATCCCCCTTAGCCATCAAAGCGCCAATTTCTTTGGAAGCACTGTTCACTTTCGCCTGTGTTTCATCAAAAGAAGCTTGTAATTGCTTTCTTTCATCATCTAAATCTATAACGGTATCCACCAAATCAGGTTGGGCAAAATGCTTGATAGCCAATTTCTTTTTAGCTAAGTCCCTATTTTGACGTAAAAAACTCACTTGTAACATCGGATCAAATTTTAGCAAAGATAATCAAAGCATCCTACTACGCCTAGATATCCCCTACCTTTGCTTGACAAATAGAAAAAGACAGCTATGGCATCGATAAAAGATGATTTTCAGACCAGGTGGTGGGATTTAGAGAAAAAATTGATGGATCGATTTGGCAAAAAGCCCGACACCGAATCTATCCTATTCCTTATTGGGCTTCAAGAAACCGGATTTTTGGTAGAAAAAATTAGCAAGGAACAGAAGCAAGACCTCATGCATGTGGCCATTTGCTCCATCTTAGCGGTAAGTGGATATTACTTATTAGAAGGACAGGATGAAGAAGGCTGGCCTCACTTTAAGCAATTGAAGGGCCTCCCCACCATGGACCTCATGGAACAAGAAAGCTTTTTAAAAGACCATATTCTACTCTATTTTGAAAACAATAGCTTCTAGCTCATTGGTTTTTTAGTGTTTTTTATGAATCTTTGCATCAATAAAAAATAAACTATGCAATTCCCAGCAGACTTACGTTACACCAAAGATCACGAATGGATTAAATTAGAAGGTACCACTGCCACCATTGGCATTACCGATTTCGCACAAGGCGAACTAGGGGATATTGTATACATTGATATAAATACTGTAGGCAAAAGCCTTTCAGCAGAAGCTATTTTTGGTACAGTGGAAGCGGTAAAAACAGTAAGTGATTTATTTTTACCAGTTGCTGGAACCATATTAGAAGTGAACCCCGCATTAACTGCACAACCGGAATTAGTCAATTCAGATCCTTATGGTGCAGGATGGATGGTAAAAGTAACCGTAGTGAATGCCGCAGACGTAGCAGCTTTGTTAACTAGTGAAGCTTATGCGCAGTTGGTACACTAAACCAACCCCAGCCATGAAAAGTTTAATTTGGGTAGTGGGTGAAATTTTACTGGTGTTTATTCTATTGAGCTTACCAGGAAATAATTTTTCACATCCTCATTACTGGATCGATGATTTGCATATAGACAAGTTGGTGCACATGGCTTTATTTGGCTCCCTGGCTTTGTCGTTTTTTGTATATTTCGAAGGCAGCAATAGTCAATTCTTAAAATCAATTAGAGCAAAGGCAATAACCTTAATTTTTTGTACTTTGTATGGTATTGGTATGGAATATTATCAAAAATATTTTGCTCCAACAAGAGGATTTGAGGTAACCGATATGCTAGCAGACGCCATAGGGGCAATTTTAGCTTTGCCTTTTTTCACAATAGTTAGAAGAAAATATTTAATTAGCTTTAGTAAATAATGGGAATAGAAAAAGACATACAACAACCCACTTTTAGAAATGAATACCAAAAAATGGGTATCAATATTATTTTTACAGCTAATTGGTTGAATGAAAGAATTGCGCAAATTTTAAATAATGAAAAAATAACGCAACAGCAATACAATATTTTAAGAATTTTACGCGGAAGTGAATGTCCTTTAAGTACCCTTAAAATAAGAGAACGCATGTTAGATAAGATGAGTGATACCAGTAGAATTGTAGATAGATTAATTACAAAGGAGTTGGTAGAAAAAACAGCTTGTCAAGCCGATAAAAGATTAGTAGATATCACCCTTTCTAAAAAAGGACAGTTGTTATTGGAAAAATTAGACCATTTTAATGATCAGATTGATGCTATATTAAAAGGAATTAATGAAAAGGAAGCCTCCACCATCAATCAAATTTTAGATAAGTTAAGAGACACCCCTGTCTACAAATAATAATAAATTTTATGAAGCGATTTACGCTTGGCGTATTGATACTTATGGTTTTTATAAGTGTACAAGCCCAACCCAACATAGCAGATAAAAATGTTTTTGAATTTAGAGGCGTATGGATTGCCACCGTCGAAAATATAGACTGGCCAAGTAAAAGGGGCTTATCCAATGAGGCACAAAAGCAAGAATTCATTGCTTTATTAGATCTGCACCAAAAAAATGGAATGAATGCCATTATTATGCAAGTGCGTCCTTCGGCCGATGCTTTGTACCCTTCTACCTTAGAACCTTGGAGCGAATATTTAATGGGCCAACAAGGCTTACCCCCTAGCCCTTTTTATGACCCATTAGAATTTATGATTTTGGAAACGCATAAAAGAGGAATGGAATTTCACGCTTGGATCAATCCATATCGAGCGGTATTTAATATAAAAAAATCAAGTATTGCGCCAAGTCATATTACTCGTTTACATCCCGAATGGTTTCTAACCTATGGCGATAAAAAATATTTCAACCCTGGTTTGCCAGAAGTATGGCAGCATACCAATCGTATTGTAAGAGATTTAGTGAGCAGATACGATATTGACGCTATTCACATGGATGATTATTTTTATCCTTACCGTATTGCAGGTAAAGAATTTCCAGATGAGGCCACCTATGTAAAAAATAAAAGAGGCTTACCCAAAGAAGATTGGAGAAGAAGTAATTGTGATACCATTGTAAAACAATTGTATGCTACTATACATCAAGTAAAACCTGCAGTGCAATTTGGCATTAGCCCTTTTGGTGTTTGGCGCAATAAATCACAAGACCCTAGAGGAAGTGAAACCAAAGCAGGTCAAACCAATTATGACGATTTGTACGCAGACATTTTATTATGGCTTGAAAAGGGATGGGTAGATTATATCGCCCCACAAATTTATTGGGAACACGGACACCCTTTAGCCAATTACGATATCATTATTGATTGGTGGAATAAACATAGCTATGGAAAAAATTTGTACATAGGACATGGTATGTATAAAGCAGGTAGCAATACTCCTTGGCGAGACAAGAATGAACTTCCTTACCAAATTAAAAGAGAAAGAGAAATAGAAAATTCAAGAGGTAGTATTTATTTTAGCAGCAGTAGTTTTAAAAACAATCCTAATAATTGGAATGATAGTTTGCAACAAAATTATTATCAAAAGCCTGCACTATTACCTACTATGCCATGGCTGGTTCAATATGAAGTGAATGCGCCTGTAATCGTAAAGAAATCAAACAATACCTATCAAATTAATCAAAGTCAAGGAAATAAGGTAAAACAAATTGCCTTATTACAAGGAAATGAAAAGCATTTTACCGTTACTGCATTATTAGCTGGTGATACCAAAATTCTAAATTTAAATCAGCTGGGTATTGATAAAAAGAATCCACAGCCTTATTGGATCATAGCCATTGGGAAACAAAATCAAATAAGCAAACTGGTAGCGCTGCCCAGATAGGCATATCTATTCCATATTTATTCGTACACTCTTTTCAAAAGCGACTGCTCATTGGCTTTAATGATTAATGGCACATGTTCCACCACAGTCATATCATTATCCAAGCCAAATGCTTTTTGATCACTTTGTGATAGTTGTTTAATATTAAAGTACACATCCATAATAAAATCTTCCTTAAAGCTTAATTCGTTTTCAATGGAGAAAAAGCTTTCAATAATTACATAGGTAATATCGGTATGGAAATCCTTACTCTTCAAAGATTCATATTTACTATAAATGCCTAATTCTTGAGATTCATTTAATTCCTGCATTACTTTTTTAAAGCATAAATTCACACGAGGCTGAATTCTAAAACCCAATTTAAAATCAACACGCATCACTTTGTCATCTACCAGTTCGCGAATAGAATATTCCATGCCATAAGGAGAATCGGTTCGATCAATATGCAAAAACCAATAAATATCAGCACGTTTTGGTTTTCTATTCAAAATAGAATCTATAATACGATGTTCAATTTCGCGGTAATTATTTGCTTTCGTTAAATACACTAAGTGAGTTGCATATTTAGGCATATCCTTATCAACACTTAGTTCAGCCAATGGTTCTAAATAGTCCTTTAACTTTACAAAATCCAAATATCGATTCGTAATTTTTCTAGCTCTATGCCAAATCATCATGACAAAAATGATACTGAATGAAAAACCTAAAGTGATATAAGCATGTTTAATTTTAATAACATTTGCTAAAAAAAAGGAGATTTCAACTGTACTAAAAACTAAGATAACAAAAGTGACAAGCGGTTGACTCCATCTTTTAACATTCAATAAATAAAAATTGATTAAAACCGTAGTCATCATCATAGTTAAAATAACCGAAAAGCCATAAGCGTTAAGCATACTTTCACTATCTCTAAAAAAGAATAACATGGAAACACATCCAAACCATAACAATAAATTAAAACTTGGAATATATATTTGTCCTTTTTGATCGGTCGGAAACTTTACAGTCACCCTTGGCCAAAAATTCATACTAATCGCTTCATTAATTAAAGCAAAAGATCCACTAATTAAAGCTTGACTCGCAATAATGGTTGCAAAAGTGGCAATACCAATGCCTATTAACAAAAACCAATGTGGCATTAATTCATAAAAAGGATTCATTTCCCCAATGGTCTGTCCCATGTGTTGCATTAGCCATACCCCCTGGCCCATATAACTAAATACCAAGGCGATTTTTACAAAAATCCAGCTTACTTGAATATTGATACGCCCACAATGTCCTAAATCACTATACAAAGCCTCAGCCCCTGTAGTACATAAAAAAACCGCTCCCAATAACCAAAACCCATGCGGATAATTTGCAAGTAAATCATAAGCATAATAAGGATTCAGTGATTTTAAAATGGCTATATTTCCCATAACAGGAATAAGACCAAGAATCAAAATCATCGAAAACCAAACTAACATTATTGGTCCAAAAGCGAAGCCTACAATTTTGGTGCCGAATCTTTGAAAGAAAAACAATAGTGAGATAATGGCGAAAACAATTCCTACCGTCAAATTATTACCGGGTACAAAAATAGTTTCAAGCCCTTTAACATCTTTTAAAGCTTCAATAGCAGATGAAACAGAAAGCGGAGGTGTTATCATACCCTCTGCTAATAATAATGCTGCACCAAATATGGCAGGAATATAAATCCATTTAACGTAACGACGAATAAGTGCAAACAATGAAAAGATTCCACCCTCTCCTCTGTTATCAGCGCGAAGCGTTAATAATACATATTTGAAAGTGGTTTGTAAAGTGAGTGTCCAAAAAACACAAGATATAGCGCCATATACTAACTGCTCGGTAATAATTTTATTATGAACTATGGTTTTAAATACATACAAAGGGGAGGTTCCAATATCACCGTATATAATTCCTAAAGTAACTATTAAACCTGCTACGGAGAGTTTGTGGGCATGCCCATTGGTTGTTTGTGCCATGAAGATGAGTAATTGGAAGACAAAGTTTATTAAAATTAAACATACAAACATCAAACGGAGGAACTATTTTACAAATACCGCCATTTATTTTTACTAAGGCTTGTAAGCACCCCATTTTTGCTCCACTGCCTGAAACCTAAAATCAAAAATGCCTTGTAATTGCTTTTTGACCAATAGCACTTGAGCAATATCTCCCAAAAATCCCAATGGAATTTTATAATGAACGATGTCTTCCATCTTCACCCCACCTTGCACCGCGGTAAAATGATGTTGATGGTGCCACATTGTATAAGGTCCAAAGCGTTGTTCATCTACAAAATAAGCCCCCTCTTTCACATGCGTAATTTCGGTCATCCAATACAAAGGAATTCCTAAAAGAGGCTTTACCGTGTATTCAATAATTTGACCTGGGTACATTTTTGAACCATGGTGCTTACTAATAATGTTAAAACCCATTTTGGCTGGGGTAATTTTGGCCAAATTGGCTGGGCTACTAAAAAAATCCCAGGCTTCTTCAAGAGAAATAGGAATAAACTGCTCTGTATGGATAGAATATACTTTTGACATACTAATACAACAAGCAAGTCTTGTTTTTGTTGTAATAATTCCCCCTAAAGCCATTAATTTTATCCTATGATAAGTAAGGCTGAACAATTAAAGGCATTTGAGCACATTTATAAGGACCTCAATACACAACAAAAGGTAGCGGTGGACACCATTGAAGGCCCGGTGATGGTCATTGCAGGACCGGGAACAGGCAAAACGCAAATACTAGGCGCCCGTATTGGAAAAATATTATTAGAAACAGATACGGCCCCGGAGAACATATTATGTTTAACCTATACAGATGCTGGTGCTATTGCTATGCGCAAAAGGTTGGTTGGATTTATTGGTGCAAGTGCCTACAAAGTAAACATTTCTACTTTCCACTCTTTTTGCAACGATATCATTCAAGATAATTTATACTTGTTTGAAAAACCTAGTTTAGATCCCATTTCTGAATTAGAAAAAATTGAGTTGCTCAAAAAACTCATCGACCAATTTGAAAAAAATAATCCATTAAAAAGATACCGTGGCGATGTATATTATGAAATGAATAATCTAAGTAGATTGTTTAGCACTATGAAAAAAGAAGGTTGGACTACTACTTATTTAGTTCAACAAATTGATCGCTATATTACCGATATTCCTACCAGAGATGAATTTGTATATAAGAAAAAATACAAGCAGTTTGAAGCGGGTGCGCTCAAACAAGGATTGTTAGATGCGGCCATAGAAAAAATGGAGAAATTAAAAGCAGCGGTTTTAGCATTTGATACCTATCAAGAACTTATGAAAAGTCATAGTAGGTATGACTTTGACGACATGATTAATTGGGTCATCACTGCCTTTAAAGAAAATAAAAACCTGCTATCGCAATACCAAGAAAAATATTTATACATTTTAGTAGATGAATACCAAGATACCAGCGGCACCCAAAATGAATTAGTACAATTGCTTGTTAATTATTGGGATCAGCCTAATTTATTTGTGGTGGGCGATGACGATCAGAGTATATTCAGATTCCAAGGTGCTAATGTGGAGAATATGTTGCATTATCAAAAGCAATACCAGCAAGAGATAACCACGATTGTGCTTGAAAATAATTACAGATCTACACAACCTATTTTAAACGCCTCTACTTTGTTAATCAACAATAACCAAGAAAGGCTCATTAATAAGATAGAAGGATTATCCAAAAATTTAATTGCCTCTTTGCCTGAAAATAAAAATATCGACCTACTGCCTTCGATACATTGCTACAACGATCCGCAGGAAGAAATGATAGGAATTGCAGAAAAAATAAATCAACTCATTCAAACAGGTACGGCTCCAAAGGAGATTGCTGTTTTATATAAAGAAAATAAATACGGCGAAGAAATTGCTCATTTTTTACAACAAAAAAATATTCCATTATTTACCAAGAGAACGGCCAACTTATTTGACCAAGTTTTGATTCAACAAATTATACGCATCTTAGACTATCTCGCCTGCGAATGGGACCAGCCTAACGAGGGTGCTAATTTATTATTTGAAATATTGCATTTCTCCTGGTGGAAAATTTCGCCCATCACCATTGCTACGTTAACAGTAGAAGCCAATCAATTAAAATATGCGCACCCCGAAAATACTTTTCGAAAAGTATTAATTGATAAAACCAAAGATGCCCAAACACAATTATTTAATGAAGGAGGTATTGGTGATGTAGCCCATGCTATGCAAGTGTTAGAAGATTTAATGGCCCAAGTAGCCAATGTAACCCTGCTTAATTTGGTAGAAAAAGTTTTACAAAATACAGGCATTATTCAAAATGTACTTTCGGGAAATAATAAAAGCTATGAATTAAGCTTAGTAAGTGCCTTCTTTGATTTTATCAAAGAAGAAACCCATCGACATCCAAGTTTGCATTTAACTTCTTTAGTAGAGATGTTGAAGCTGATGCGTAGAGAAGATATAAGACTTCCCCTTCCTATTACCACTGGCAACGAAGCAGGTGTTAACTTATTAACCACCCATGGAAGTAAGGGGCTCGAGTTTCAGTATGTTTTTGTAGCGGGTACCAATGCCCATTATTGGGAAAAGAAAAGAAGAACGGCTAGTGCAGGTTATACGCTGCCAGACACCGTACTCAATAGTTTAGAACACGCCGATGATAAAGAAGAATTAAGAAGATTATTTTATGTAGCTATTACCAGAGCCAAACAATTCTTAACCATTTCCTATAGCCAATACAAAGCAGATGGAAAAGAAGCAGAACCAAGTCAATTTATTATTGAAGTGCTAGAAGGTAAAGAAGCGGCCATTCAAAAAATTGAATTGCCAGAAAATATTAAAACTACCTATAAATTACTGCGCTTGCAAACGGCCCCAATGCCAGAGATTCAACAGTTAGAAGAAGATTTTATCAACCCTAAATTGGAAAAATTTTCAATGAATGTAACGGCATTAAATAATTATTTAAAATGTCCTTTACATTTTTATTATAATAGTTTAATAAGAGTACCTGCAGGAAAATCCGAGGCCACTACTTTCGGATCAGCCATACACGATGCATTGCATAAGTTATTCAAAAAAATGCAAGATGGTGGAAATAATACCTTTCCCGATACACAAACCCTTATTCAAGATTTCAACTATTACATGAATCGACATCGAGAAGCGTTTACGCAACAAGAGTTTAAGGATAAATTGGAATTAGGAGAAACAGTGCTTATAAAATATTATGAACGTTATGCCAAGGAATGGAATAAAGTAGTCTCTACTGAATATCGCATCAACAACGTGGTGGTTAAAGATATTCCTTTAAAAGGAGCCATTGATAAAATCGAGTTCAACGGAAAGCAAGTAGTGGTGGTAGATTATAAAACAGGCAATATTGAAAATGCCCGTGAAAAAATGCAAGGCCCAAATGAAAAACATCCTTTAGGTGGCGATTATTGGAGACAGGCTGTTTTTTACAAAATTCTTTTAAACCATCATCCCAAAAACTGGGAGGTCATCAATGCCGAATTTGATTTCATTGAACCCAATAAGAAAAAAGAATTTGAAAAAATTGCAGTGCCTATATCGGATGCCGATATAACGACGGTAAGCCAGCAAATACAAATGGTCTGGGGTAAAATTCAACAGAAAGATTTTTACACAGGCTGCGGCAAAGAAGATTGTCATTGGTGTAATTTTGTAAAAACAAACGAATTGGCAGTGGCATTGCATGAAATAAAGAGTGAATCAGAATCAGAGGAGGAATAAATAAAGTAAGTTTGCAGGGTATGAATAAATACGCATTTATAAAAAATATCGTCATTTGCTTTTTTGCTTTTAGTAGTGCCGTACAAATAACTGGCTGTGCAACCATCGTACCTCCAAGCGGTGGGCCCAAAGACAGTATACCGCCCTATTTAATAGCAGCCAAGCCCCATGATTCCTCATTAAATATTCAACCAAAAGAACTGCTCATTACTTTCAATGAATTTATTGTTAGTAGTGCCATACAAGAAAATTTAGTCGTTTCTCCCTCCTTAAAAAATGTTCCTTTAGTAGATGCTAGATTGAATATGCTAAAAGTTAGAATTATTGATTCCTTACAACCGAATACGACCTATAGTTTTGAATTTGGCAATGCCATAAAAGATGTCAATGAAGGAAATGTAGCCACCAACTTTACTTATGTATTTAGTACTGGAGATCATTTAGATACGGGTGTTTTGAAAGGAACTGTAACCATTGCAGAAACTGGAAAAGTGGATAGTACCTTAATTGTTATTTTACAACCAGTTAAAAAAGATTCTGCTATTTTTAAGGAAAAGCCGCTTTACTATACTAGAATAAATGGCAAAGGAATATTTACCTTTCATTTTTTACCATCAGCTACTTATAATTTATTTGTACTACCCAATGATTACACAAAAAAATACGATGATAGTACTAAATTATTTGCCTTTGTTAATGAACCAGTAGTCATTCAACCCAATTCGGACTCTATTCAGTTATATGTATTTCAAGGAGCAAAAAAATTAGAAAAGAAAAAAACTACCAACAACAAAAATGCCAATAAACTTAGTGTTGGGTTAAAATACTTGAAAAATTTTGAGGGCAATGAACAGGATTTATTAAAAACACTAAATCTTATATTTGAGACCCCTATTCATCTCAATGACAGCTTCCCCATTTTATTATGCGATACTTTTAATAAGAAATTAGCCGGCTACACCATAAAAATTGATAGCACTCATCCTGAAACGCTTATCATTGATTACCCTTGGAAATCTCAAACCAAATTGCATTTAATCCTACCCAAGGCGAGTATCAAAGATTCATTAAATAATACACTAAGTAAAACGGACACGCTTAAATTTATAACCAAATCAGAAGCTGCTTATGGTGGCTGCACGATTAGAATCATTGGTTATGATGAAAAATTAAATCAAGTATTACAATTGGTGCAGGATGACAAGGTTAAGTTCAGTTATCCCATTACTAATAGACCCATTAATATAAAACAATTACCCCCAGGAGAATACGTTGTAAAGTTATTGAATGATACCAATAAGAATGGCATTTGGGATACAGGTAGTTATTATGGAAAACCAAAAAAACAGCCAGAAAAAGTTAAACTACTTGCAACACCATTAATGATAAAAGCGAATTGGGAGAATGAACTTATTTTAAATATTAATAAGTAATTTTACTACTTTATAAATTATGCAATTACCTTCTACTTTATTAGAAAACGCAGTAGCCGAATTTGCCAAATTGCCTGGCATTGGTAAAAAGACAGCATTAAGATTAGTATTGCATTTGCTAAAACAGGAAGAAGAAGTGACCACTCATTTTAGTGAAGTCTTAAAAAAAATGAGAAAAGAAATTCAATTTTGTCAACGCTGTTATAATATTAGCGATGGAACCATATGTTCAATATGTGCTAATTCTGGCAGGAAAAAAGATACGATTTGCGTGGTCGAAAATATTAGAGATGTGATTGCCATTGAAAATACCCAACAATTTAACGGAACCTACCATGTATTAGGGGGTATTATTTCACCATTAGATGGAATTGGGCCTGAACAATTAACCATTGACCCATTAATTGAAAGGGTGAGCAAAGACAAGGTCACAGAATTAATTTTTGCATTGAACCCGAATATTCAAGGAGACACTACCATTTATTATATACAAAAAAAGCTAACCCGTTCTAGTTGTCTTATCACTACTATTGCAAGGGGTATCGCGTTTGGTGGCGAGCTAGAATATGCAGACGAAATGACTTTAGGAAAGAGCATTTCTAATCGACAACCCATCCATCAATACATCAAATAGGTAAAATCATCAAAAAGTAATACTTTTGATGTTCAAACATTGAAATAGGCGTATGAAATTTTGGACTTTTCTCTTATTAATTGGGTTTGCTACCCCCCTTGCTGCTCAAAAAAAATATAGTACCAACAATGCCATTGTACGTTTTATAGCGGCAGATGATACTGATATTGATGCCATCAATAAAGAAGCAGTGAGTCGCTTAGAAACCAATGGTGATTTGAGTTTCATCATGCTCATCAAAGATTTTAAATTTGAAATGGAAGGCATGCAAAAACATTTCAATGAAGAATATATAGAAAGTGATCAATTTCCTCGTGCTTTTTTTAATGGCAAAATCACCAATTTTTCAAGCGTCAATTTTGCCAAGGATGGCAAGTACCCTATCTCGGTTGCCGGTTCCATGCAAGTACATGGGGTAAATAAATTCATGCAAACAAGCGGTCTACTTGAAATTAAAAATGGAATCCCTACAGCAACTGCCCAATTTACAGTCACCTTAAAAGACTTTAAAATTGGAGGCATTCTAATTAAATTGGTAGCTGATAAAATGAATATTGATATTAAGGCTACCTACCAATAAGTAAGCTTTATTGTTTAATAAGGCCATTATTTGGCTGGAAAGCAATAGTGTATTAACTTTGCATCGCATTGCAGGCGGATTTGTTTATTGTTCAACCTGCTTTCCGAAAGGAAAAAAAAGAACTAATAAACGATACTATTTACACCCCCCACTTTTTAATAGTATTATTAGTTTCTCTATTTTCTTTTGGATACATGCATAAAAATTTATTTATGTCAATTCAAGAGACACTCAAAAAAAGAATATTGGTTATTGATGGTGCCATGGGTACCATGATTCAACGCCATAAATTAACCGAGGCCGATTACCGCGGTACACGATTTGCCGAATGGCCTTCTGATCTTAAAGGCAATAACGACTTATTATGCATTACCCAACCTGCCATTGTCACAGGTATTCATTTACAATATTTAGAAGCGGGTGCAGATATTATTGAAACCAATACTTTCAGTAGCACTTCTATTGCCATGGCTGACTATGATATGCAATCATTAGCTTATGAATTAAATGTGGCAGCCGCTAAATGTGTGCAAGAAGCCATTAAGCAATACCAATCAAAACATCCTAACGCCACAGAAAAATATATTGCAGGTTCTATCGGACCATTAAATAAAACATTAAGCTTATCGCCTGATGTAAATAATCCTGGTTTTCGCGCCGTTACTTTTGATGAAGTAGTTATTGCTTATACGGAACAAATTAAAGGACTCGTGGATGGAGGTGTGGATGTCATTTTAATTGAAACTATTTTTGATACCTTAAATGCGAAGGCAGCTATTTTCGCAGTGAAAGAATATTTTAGAAAGGAAGGTAAGCCTGAATTACCCATGATGATTAGCGGTACTATCACCGATGCCTCGGGAAGAACCTTGAGTGGTCAAACCTTATCCGCATTCTATACATCCATTGAACATGCCAAACCTTTAAGTGTAGGATTAAACTGTGCTTTAGGCGCGCAAGAAATGAGAAGTCATATTGAAGAGCTTTCACAAATAGCCATTTGTTATACATCGGCCTATCCCAATGCAGGACTTCCGAATGCTATGGGTGAATATGACGAAGAGCCCCATCAAACGGCGCACTTTATTGAAGAGTGGGCTAAAAATAAATTTGTAAATATTGTAGGTGGCTGTTGCGGCACCACCCCAGAGCATATCAAACATATGGCTGACATTGTAAAAAATATTACACCCCGTTCACTTCCTATTCTAGACCCAACTATTTAAATTATGAGTGAAGAAATAATACATATTAAACCTTATTTAAAACTAGCAGGACTAGAACCTTTAATTATTCGTCCTGAAACTAATTTTGTGAACGTAGGAGAAAGAACCAATGTAACGGGTTCTAAAAAATTTGCAAGACTTATTAAGGAAAACAAATACGAAGAAGCTTTATCGGTAGCTCGTAACCAAGTAGAAAGTGGCGCACAAATTATTGATGTGAATATGGATGATGCCTTATTAGAAGGTGTACTTGCCATGACTACTTTTTTAAACTTAGTACAAAGCGAACCAGATATTGCCAAGATACCTATCATGATTGATAGTTCTAAATTCGAAATTATTGAAGCAGGTTTAAAATGTGTGCAAGGAAAATGTATTGTGAACTCTATTTCTATGAAGGAAGGAGAAGCTAAATTTATTGAACAAGCCCATATCTGTAAAGCATTCGGCGCTGCAGTAATTGTAATGGCATTTGATGAGAAAGGACAAGCCGATACCAAGGACCGTAAAATAGAAATTTGTGACCGTGCTTATAAAATTTTAGTAGAACAAGTAGGATTCGATCCTCAAGATATTATTTTCGATCCCAATATTTTTGCAGTCGCTACAGGGATTGAAGAACATAATAATTATGCAGTAGACTTTATTGAAGCTACCCGGGTGATAAAACAAATGATGCCACTCGCTAAAATAAGTGGTGGTGTATCTAACGTTTCTTTTTCTTTTAGAGGCAATGATGCAGTACGTGAAGCTATTCATGCAGTATTCTTATTTCATGCAGTGAAAGCGGGTATGGATATGGGTATTGTGAATGCAGGTCAATTAGAAGTCTATGACGAAATTGAACCTACCCTAAGAAATTTGTGTGAAGACGTAATTCTTAATAGAAATAACGACAACAACGAAGCTACAGAAGCTTTAATTCAATACGCCGATACTGTAAAAGCCAAGGGCAAGGTGGAAGTAAAAAGTGCTGCTTGGAGAGAAGGCACAGTGGAAGAAAGATTAGCACATTCTTTAATTAATGGAATTACCGATTTTATTGATGCAGATACAGAAGAAGCAAGATTACAATACAGCGAACCTTTGGAAGTGATTGAAGGACCTTTAATGGTGGGCATGAACCAAGTAGGAGATTTATTTGGCGCAGGTAAAATGTTTTTACCACAGGTGGTAAAAAGTGCAAGGGTGATGAAAAAAAGTGTGGCCGTTTTAACTCCTTTTATCGAAGCCGAAAAAGAAAGAAAAAAATTAGCTTCCATTAACCCGAATGGTGCGAGCAAGGGACCTGCCAAAATATTATTAGCCACCGTAAAAGGCGATGTACATGATATTGGAAAAAATATAGTGGGCGTGGTATTAGGATGTAATGGTTATGAAATTATTGATTTAGGGGTGATGGTCGCTGCAGATAAAATTTTAACTGAAGCACAAAAACAGGAAGTGGATATTATTGGACTGAGTGGTTTAATTACGCCTTCTTTGGATGAGATGGTGTATATCGCTAAAGAAATGAAACGAAGAGGAATGACTATTCCACTTATGATTGGAGGTGCTACTACCTCTCGTATGCATACTGCCGTAAAAATTGCACCTGAATATGGTGATGGTGTGATACATGTATTAGACGCTTCAAGAAGTGTAACGGTGGCAAGTACTTTACTGAACAAAGACCAAAAAGCGCCTTTCTTATTAGAATTAGAAAAAAACTATGCAGGACTAAAGAACGATTTTGATAATAAAAAAACAACTAAGCAATCACTAAGCTATGAAGATGCTTTGCAAAACAAAGCAATCATAGATTGGGAAAATTTTAAAGTGGTAGCACCTAGTTTTACGGGCAATAAAGCAATAGAGATAACTGACTTATCGGTACTCGTAGATTATATCGATTGGAAACCTTTTTTCATTGCCTGGGAATTGCATGGAAATTTCCCTGCTATTTTAACAGATAAGGTAGTAGGAGAAGTGGCTACAAAATTATATGCCGACGCACAAAAACTATTAACTCAAATCATTGAAGAGAAATGGCTAACAGCCAAAGGAGCAGTGGGCTTCTGGCCAGCCAGTGCAAATAACGATGATATACTTGTAGAAAATGGTAAAGAAAAAATAGCCTTACATTTTTTAAGACAGCAAGCTAAAAAAACAGTGGGTCAACCGAACTATTCTTTAGCTGATTTCATTTGCCCTGCCACAGAAAATAAAAAAGATTTTATCGGTGCCTTTGCAGTCACTATTCATGGTATTGAAAAACATATCAAGAAATTTGAAGAAAACTTAGATGACTATAATAAAATTATCTTACAAGCCTTAGCCGATAGATTTGCAGAAGCCTTTGCAGAATATTTACATGCTAAAACTAGAAAAGAATATTGGGGCTATGCCGCAGATGAGACTTTAACGAATGAATCTTTAATTAGTGAGCAGTATGTTGGTATACGTCCTGCGCCTGGTTATCCTGCTTGTCCTGACCATACTGAAAAATATACTTTGTTTAATTTATTAGAGGCCGAAAAAAATACAGGCATTAGTTTAACAGAAAGCTTAGCCATGTACCCAGCCTCTAGTGTTTGTGGTTGGTATTTTGCTAATCCAAAAAGTCAATATTTTGGATTAGGTAAAATTAATCAGGACCAAGTATTAGATTATACAAAAAGAAAGGATAAACCATTGGAATACATTACCAGATGGTTACAGCCAGTTATTGACTAACACTACTTTACTAAAAAAAAGGAACTTGTCATCAAGTTCCTTTTTTTATTTCTTATATTTTCTCGAATAGCCACCATAATCGTTTACGTGGCTTAACTACATAATTTTTGAGTACATACTTACTAATGTGTTCGATTGCCTCGTCTACGCTATCTGTAAATAACATAAACTTTTTATCTTCAGGTGAAATGGTTCCTTCGGCAATCATATGATCCATCCAATGATGCAATGGCTCATAATACTCTTTACCCATCACCACAATAGGAAAATCATTAATTACTTTAGTTTGCGCCAAAGTAAGGGTTTCAAAAAATTCATCCTGCGTACCAAATCCACCAGGCATAATGATAAATGCATAGGAATACTTAACTAATAATACTTTCCGAATAAAGAAATAGTTAAAAGTAAGTGAGATTTGAGTGTAGGGATTGATGTGTTGTTCGAAGGGTAATTTAATATTACAACCTACAGAAGTACCTCCGTTTTCAAATGCCCCTCTATTCGCTGCTTCCATAATGCCAGGGCCCCCTCCTGTCATAGTCGTAAAACCTAGGCCAGCGATACGTTTCCCAAGCTCTCGTGCTTTAATATAGTAAGGATTGTTTTCTTTAAAACGGGCCGATCCAAATACGGTTACACTGGGGCCTACAAAATGAAGTGTTCGAAACCCTTTTATAAATTGAACAAAAATTTGAAGTGCAAATAAAAATTCATTAACTCTTGGCTTAGGCCCTTCTAAATCATATTGCTTGGCAGCTGGAATGATTCGTTCTTTTGTTTGGGAGGACATCCGTAAATAGTTGATAAATGAAATTCTATTTTATGAAGTTAGAATAAATTAATTAAGCCGAGTACATTAAATTTGTTAAATTTGAAAGGTAATTTTCGTCCACCATGAAACACCTACCTGTTCTATTTCGTGTATTCCTTTTACAAATGATTGGGCTGATTGGCTTCAGCCAAGACAAAGTAGTGCTAGAACAAATTCAAACCTATTCCACCCTCCAACCATCAGCTAAGTATTGGCAACTGCCTTCCAATTTTAATACCCTCTTAAATGCAATTGACTCAGGCCTATTTAATAGCATGCACTTAGTAAGAGAAACCAGCATTCAGCCAACTTATAAAGAATTAAAAAAACAAAGCCAGCTAGGAAAAATAGTAGTGGACTGGTCGCAAAGTAGTGCTTATCCATTTCATGCTTATTTAGAATTATATGAAATGGATCCCACATTAGTATACAATAATAATTGGGTCAATATACCCGAATCAAAAAAAGACAGCATTCATTCCATCTGGTACATCGCTTGCAATATTTATAATCAAAAGCAAGAGAAAGTTTTTGGAAAAACGATACTTGTTGCCATACTCCCTATTCATGCATTAGGAATGGGTCAAGAAATTTTGACCACAGGAAGTATACCGAGCAATATTTACCAAGCCATTGCAAAAGCGATTAACTATATGAGTCCTAAAATGGGCAATTTGGAATACATTGAAGCTAAGATGCCTAGTGCCTATGCTACAGATAATTACTGGATGCCTATTATACACAATCAACCAAGGATTATATTTGATACCACTAAAAAATTTATAGCCTATAGTAATAGTGGCATTCCTCAATTATTAAGAACTCCAGAAGCCGTATTAAATAAAATAAATACAAAAGACAGATCTGCAGACAACCCATTTAAAGAAGTCATTGATCTAATAAGATTAACCAAATCCAGCATTAATTATAAAGAATTTTACCAGGTAATACAGCCACTTAGAGATGTTCATGCCAATATAGACTATACCATACAAGCTTTCATTGAATTCAATGGCGAGTCCATGACTAATGACTATGAAAAGAAAAATTTCATTGAGTTTTTGAGTGATAGTATTCATACCTTATTCCAAGGCAAAAAAAATATTGGCAACTTTATTGTGAAAGAAAATACAACAGAGCCTAAGAAATATTTTTACCCCGATATAGTATACAATGGATATGATTCAACTAAGTCATTTCCCTTAGGCACTTTTTATGCAAAACAACCTATTGTTCACTCAAGAGTCATAGAAGGGAAAGTGCTTGGCCAAAGATTTTCAATAAAATTAGATTTTGAAAATAATTTAAAAACAATCAGCTTAGAGGATACCATAATTATGGTGGTAGGAGGAGATAAAAAACCTATGCAAATGGTATTAGCGGATAAAAATACACCCACAACCATTGTAAATTTATTATTGCTTATTGCTTATAGTGAAATTTTCCAACGTCCCTACTAAAATAGTATCAAAAATGCGTATAGTAAGTTATAACTTAAACGGAATTCGGGCAGCTATTAAAAAGGGTTTAATAGATTGGTTAATTGAAAATCCCATAGATATTTTTTGTGTACAAGAAACCAAAGCAGCAGAATCAGATATTGATATCAACTTGTTTACTTCATTAGGTTATCATGTTGCTTGGTATGCTGCGCAAAAAAAAGGGTATAGCGGCGTAGCTATTTTTAGTAAAACGAAACCTGATCTAATCGTTTATGGAAACGGCTATACAATGAGTGATGCAGAAGGACGAGTTGTTAGAATAGACATTGGCGATTTGACTATTGTCAATGCTTATTTCCCATCTGGTACCAGCGGTGAAGAAAGACAAACCTATAAATATCAATGGCTAAAAGAATTTGATTCCTATCTGCAAAAGTTAAAAAAGACACGTACTAAAATTATTGTTGCTGGAGATTACAATATTGCTCATCAATCCATAGATATTCATGATCCTAAAGGCAATAAAAAATCCTCTGGATTTTTACCAGAAGAAAGAGCATGGATGGAACAATTGTTAAGCAATGGTTGGATAGACAGCTTTAGACAATTAAATCCGGAAACCACTGGAGCCTATTCCTGGTGGAGTCAAAGGTTCCCTTCGGTAAGATTGCAAAATAAAGGTTGGAGGATTGATTACTTATGTGCCACCGAGGCCTTATTACCAGCCATTCAAATGGCTTCGATACTTCCTTTGATAAAACACAGTGATCACTGCCCCATCCTATTAGAATTAAAAAAATAAAATATGCAGGTATACAATATAAGCTTCCAAATTAAAGAAGCATTTGAATTGCCTTGGAAAGAGTGGATGAAGGAAACTTTTATTCCAATGATTCATGCCACTTCTTGTTTTGATGAAATTAAATGGTATCAATTAACCGTTAATCCCGATCAAGAACCCACTTATACTATGCAACTTTTTACCCCCCATCCAGACCAATTGCAGGCCTATCTTGCACTTCATGCAAATAGGCATTTAGAGGAGGTTCAACTCCATTGGGGTGAAAAATGCTTCTATTTTTGTACCCAAATGCAAATTGTGAATTGATTGTGGATAGTTTAAAATCGGGAAAACCGCTACTGGCCTATATTACAGCCGTTTATCAATGAAAATCAATGCCAGCAAGGGTTTCATGCTTATACTTATCATTACCTTAAACTAACAATATTCGCTATTTTTAATGAAATCCTTACTATTTAAGGGTTTCAAAGGAAAAATAAAAATGAATTTTTAAAAAAAATATTTTTTCAATTGATAAAAGCTGATAAATTTGTTACATCGTTTTAAACTTATAAAAAACACATCTATGAACAAAGCAGAATTGATCGCTCACATTGCTGACAATGCAGAGATCGCAAAAACACAAGCAAATGCAGCAGTTGATGCATTTATCGAAGCAGTTACTAAAGCCTTGAAAAAAGGAGATAAAGTAACTTTAGTAGGATTTGGTACATTTTCAGTTTCTAAGCGTGCAGCTCGTATGGGCCGCAATCCACAAACTGGAGCTGCTATCAAAATCAAAGCTAAAAAAGTTGCTAAATTTAAAGCTGGTAAAGAATTAAGCGGCAAATTGTAGTTTTTGCTCTAAAAAACAGCTTAATACTAAGATTTTGAAATAAAACCCTCGTATGTGCGAGGGTTTTTTTATTTTTGCTGTTCAATTACCAATTAACAAAAAACAAGAACATGGGAAGAGGAGATAAAAAAACAGCTAAAGGAAAAAGATTTTTAGGTTCTTTTGGCAAAAGCAGACCACATAAAGTGGCTAGCAAAGGTGCAAAAGCAGCAGCAGCTAAAGTAGAAAAAACTACTAAACCAGCTAAAGCTGAAAAAGCCGAAAAAGCTGAAAAAGCAACTAAAGCGAAAGCTTAATACTTTGTAATAAAGACCCCCAGTGAATTGGGGTTTTTTTATTACTTCTTTGAACTATTCATGGTTACTTGAAAATTATTTAACGCATAGTATTTATGAAACGAATTTCGTTTTTACTACTGTCTCAATTAATGGTTGCTAGCGTAATGGCACAATGCTCTATTTGTACCAAAACGGCCGCTCAAATTGGACAAGAAGCAGGAAAAGGATTTAATGCCGGTATCATTTATTTAGCAGCCATGCCTTTTGCTATTGCTGGCTATGTAGCTATTAAATGGTGGAAACAAGAAAAACAATAAATTTTAAATTCGAAGAAGACTTAATAAAATTCTTGGGCAAATTTAAAAATGTTGAAATTAGATTTATTGTACTCCAACTCTAATTTAGTTTTTATTTTATTTACCTCTACTTGATTCATTTTGTGTGCCAGTATTAACTGCATCACTTTATTCAGAAAAATTTCTTTTTTATTGCCCCCAATACTTAGGCTTTCATGATGCTGCTCAATGGCCAATTGCAATTCGGGTATCCCTACTTTTTCAGTGGCAATTGTACTTATTACTTGCGGGGCACTAGCACTTGCATTTTCTAAAATCATTTGATTTAAGTGGTTAACAAAAGTTTGGGCATTGGGGCGATCACTTTTATTCACTACAAATACATTCGCAATTTCCATCAAACCCGATTTCATCATTTGCACTTCATCACCGGCTTCAGGAACTAACACCACCACTGTTGTATCTGCCAAGGAGGCTATTTCAACCTCTGATTGTCCAACCCCCACCGTTTCTACGATGATATAATCAAACCCAACAGATTGCATTAAAGTGGTCAAGGAAAGCATAGCACTGTTTAAGCCACCAAGGTGCCCTCTAGCAGCTAGCGATCTAATATATACCTGAGGATGCAAATACCAATCCTTCATTCGAATGCGATCACCCAAAATAGCACCCTGATGAAAAGGAGAAGAAGGATCGACAGACAATACAGCTACTTTTTTAGCATCATTTACCCAATTAGCTATAAGTGCATTGATTAAAGTGCTTTTGCCCGCGCCTGGCGGACCCGTAACCCCTATAATAGGTATACTATTAGGAAGTAATTCTTGTAAGAAGGTAGTAGCCCCTTCTCCATTATTTTCTATCCATGAAATGGCTTTGGCCAAAGTCAAAAAATCGCCTTTGATTACCCCTTGTTTAATATCGGATATAGAATGCATTTTTATTTTCTGATAATTTTATAATTTTTAAAATCAAAAGGCCGAATGCCGGTTAATTTTTCAAAATAATACAAGCATTTATTTTTAAAGGAAAACTTTTTTTGAGTAAGGTCTAAATTTACTGCCCAATTTTTTCTTTCAATTCTATCAAGCATTACTTGTGGATGCGTCCCTGTAAATTTTTCTAAAGAATCGAACCCACTAAAATCATAATAATCAGGACTATCATTTATTTTTTGCATTTGGGTATCGTCATGCCAATATACACTGCTCTGTTTTTGTTTTTTACGCATTTGCTCTGGACTTTTCACCCATCCATAGTGATAAATACTGGCATCTACTTTAGCCACTGGTAATTTAGTTTTCCCCATCCTAAATCCTTGTGCATCTCGGTAGGCAGAAATAGATTTATTATTTCGAATGATTCTAATTTCATGTCCATACCACTTTCTACTATCCCCCACATAATCATAGGTGCCGTAAAAATGTTTATACTTAAACAGTAGTCCTTGCACTTCCCTATCGAAGGCATAATTTTCACAAGCAGTTCGAATAGCAGGATGGTACTTTTCGTGAACAACTTCATCCCCTTGAATATAAAAAGCCCAAGTATATTTTTCATCTATGAGCTGAAACGCTTTATTGGTTTCATCTGCTAAAACAGCCCCTCCTTTTCTTAAATTTTTATTCCATACCGAATGATGAATTTTAATTTTTGGGTCTCCTATCGATTCAATTAACGCGATGGTCTCATCTGTAGAATCTCCAACTAAAACAAACATTTCATCTACTACAGGCAAGACAGATTTGATGGCTTCCACAATTGGAAAGTCATTTATCACCGCATTTTTAATTATTGTAAAGCCTGCCATTTTCATCGCCTCTGATTTTATACTTCAAATAACCGAAAACTTTTGCAACTTGCCTATTGTTTTAATCAAACTTTGCTACAAAGAGATTATTTTTGGCGTACAAGCAAATATATGACTAAGGCCATTTGTTTTGATTTCGGAAACACCCGACTAAAAGCAGCTTTTTTTATAAAAAAAGAGCTGGTCGAAGTACGTACTTTGGTAGATGGATCCATTCAAGAAATAGAAAATATATTAATTGAATTCCAGCCTGAAAAAACAATACTTTCTTCCGTCATTGTTCACGATAAAGCCATCGAGTCGGTTTTAGCGAAGCATTCAAAATTTCATTTATTAGGGCCCGCTACCCAACTTAATTTTACCACCCCAGTGGGTAAACCAGAAACCATTGGCGCAGATAGACTGGCTATGGCGGCCGCTGCTGTAGACCATTTTCCCAGTCAACACAATCTTATTATTTCTTTGGGCACTTGTATCACCTATAATTTTGTAAACAATGAGTCTGCTTTTTTAGGCGGTAGTATCTCCCCAGGCATGCAAATGCGCTTTAGGGCCATGCATGAACAAACGGCCTTATTGCCCTTAATTGCCCCTTCTAACGACTTTACATTAATTGGTCATGATACCAAAACCAACCTATTAAGTGGGGTTATTTTAGGCATGGCAGCCGAAATAGATGGCATTATTGGTGCCTATGAGGAGAAATATGCCAAATTTAACGTGCTATTAACCGGGGGAGACATTTGTTATTTTGTACCTCACTTAAAAAAGAGGATATTTGCCGACCAAAATTTAATATTTAAAGGACTCTATGCTATTTGCGAAAAAAATAATTAGGTTAACCCCTTTCTTAGGTTTAGTTTGTTTTTTAACCCCAACCAAGGCCCAAATCAATTCCCCATTTTCTAGATACGGATTGGGCAATGAAATTTTAAATCATCAGAATATAAATAGCCAAGCAATGGGTGGCTTTTCGGCCGCTTATTCACCCAGTATGAATAGCAGTTTTGGCCAAAGTATCAATTTCAATAATCCTGCGACCTACGGCAATATATTCATGACCACCTTTGATTTAGGTATTAGTTTAACCAGCACTACTTTAAAAAGTGCTAATCCAGTAGCAAGCTACACGTCTAATTATCTTGTTCCCAACTATCTCGCCATTGGCGTACCCATTAGTAAGGCTAAAAAAATTGGTATGGCTTTTGGCTTAAGGCCACTTACACAAATCAATTTCTCCTTAGATACCATTGTGAAAATAAATACCGGGGATAGCGTTGCCAATAATTATTTAGGGCAAGGTGGTCTCAATCAGGTTTTCTTTGGCTTTGGAAAATCATGGAAGTATCTAAGACTTGGATTTAATACAGGATATAATTTTGGAAGAAAAAAAATTCAAAATATTAAATCATTTCAATACAACCCAGACTCCACTTATTTTTACCAATCTATATCCAACACCAATACTTTATTTGGAGGCGTATTTTTAAATCTTGGCCTACAAGGCGAATTTCCAATACATATCGTCAATCGACCAAAGCTTAATGAAAAAACTGAATATTCAATCAGCGTTGGTGCTACCGCTACAATGGATCAAACCATGACTGGCCAACAAGATAAACTTCGCAGCACAGGTAGGTATTCAAGTACTTCGGAATCCAATTTAGATACCGTAAAGTTTAGTTTAAATGAGCCAGGAAAAATTTTAATACCTGCTCTTTATACAGCTGGTTTTGCTTTACATAAAAAAGAAACAAGCAATAGAGGCACTTATGACCAATGGGTAGTTGGGATAGAATATTCCAGCAGAAGATGGAAAGACAAATATCTTTTTTATGGCCAACCGGATAATTTATCAAATTCATGGATGATTAGAGTGGCTGCTCAATATTGCCCCAATGCTTTTGATTTTCAGAATTATTGGTCAACTGTAATATACCGACTTGGTTTTTATACCGGCAACGATTATATCAATATAGATAATAATGGACTAAAAGTGTCTGCATTTACCTCTGGATTGTCTTTACCTATTAGAAAATATCGTTCCTACGATAATCAATTTAGTTTGTTAAATTTAGCCTTGCAAATAGGACAAAGAGGATCCAGTGTGAATAATTACAAAGAGGGCTTTGTTCAAATTTCAATGGGCTATAGCTTAAGCGACATTTGGTTTAATAAACGCAAATATGATTAATATTCAATATTATAAAACAATAAGATTAGCAGTTGCTTGTATGAGTAGCTGCTTTTTTATGTTGTCCTGTGAAAATAATGTAAATGATGTAAAGGCATTAGGTGCTAAAGAAGACGGCATCGATATTGGAAAGGATGTGGCTATTTACATCAGCACGGATGGAAAAATAAGTGCTAAGCTCACTGCTCCATTAATGAAAAAATATTTACAAGACAAGGGTCGAATGATAGAATTTCCCAACACCATTAAAGCAGATTTTTACAAAGACAACTTGAATGTGGAAAGTAAATTAACTGCTCTATATGCGCACTATATCGAGAACGAGAACAAAGTCTTTTTAAGAGATAATGTGGTTGTGTACAATGTGCTAGGCGATACCTTATGGAGTAAAGAAATGTATTGGGATCAGAACACGAGTAAATTTAGTACTGACAAAGATGTAATAGTAAAGCAACACAATCCTATTGCTAAAATTTATGGTAAAGGGTTGGAGGCCAATCAAGATTTAACTGACATTCATATTTTTAAACCGCAGTCAAATAGTTATGCCATTATTTCAGACACCAGCGGTTTTAATCCAAAAAAATAATTACAATGGAATACAGAAAAATGGGAAAAACCGGCTTACAACTTAGTACTTTAAGTTTTGGTAGTTGGGTCACATTCCATAAACAGATTAATGATAGCGTTGCAGATGAATTAATGGGCATTGCCTATGATGCAGGCGTGAATTTTTTTGACAATGCCGAAGTGTATGCATTAGGAGAAAGCGAAAAAATGATGGGCCGCGTTTTAAGTAAAAAAAATTGGGACAGAACCTCTATTGTACTTTCCTCAAAAGCGTATTTTGGATGGAGAGGCAAAGAAAACAAACCCAATCAAACTGGATTAAGTAGAAAGCATTTAACTGAAGCCTGTCACGAAGCCCTAAAAAGATTACAAACCGATTACCTCGACTTATACTATTGTCATCGCCCCGAAAAAACAACACCCATTGAAGAAGTAGTTCAAACCATGAATACCCTCATTCAACAAGGTAAAATTTTATATTGGGGAACCAGTGAATGGAGTGGTGTTGAAATTATGGAGGCCCACCGAGTAGCTGCAGCCATGCATTTAATTGGCCCCTCCGTGGAGCAGCCGCAGTATAATTTGTTTGAACGTGTAAAAATGGAAAATGAGTATGTAGAGATTTTCAAAAATGTAGGAATGGGTACTACTATTTGGAGTCCACTCGCTGCAGGCTTATTAACTGGGAAATACAATGATGGGATACCTGAGGGATCCAGGTTTCATATTGAAGGATTTGAATGGCTTAGAGATCGATGGTTGATGCAGGATAAAGTAAAAAGAGTTCAGCAATTAGGGGCCATTGCTAAAGCTTTAAAAGTAAGTACTGCTTCCTTAAGCATTGCCTGGTGTATTAAAAATAAAAATGTCACTACCGCTATTTTGGGGGCTACCAGTAAAGCACAATTGGTGGATAATTTAACTGCTTTAGAAACAGCCGCATTACTTACGCCAGAAATTATGGAGCAAATAGAAGGAATTATCGAAACAAAACCTAAATTGCCTGAATGGTAATGGCTGGCATTGAATTAAATAAACTCTATTTATGATTTTCGCAATAGTGGCATCACTTATTTTAATTGGCTTTTTTTCTGGCTATGAAATTGGTTTCGTGAGTGCCAATAGATTAAGTTTAGAACTTAAAAAAAAGCAAGGAAATAGAGCAGGAAAAATAATTTCTAAATTTTTACTAGCACCTACTCAATTTATTGGCACCTGTTTAATAGGCTTAAATATTTCCTTAGTCGTATTTGGTATTTTATTTGAGCAACTATTGGACCAAGTCCTTTGGGAAAAATTACACCTAGGTTCTTATTCAATGTTACTGGGCAATACGGTTTTATCTACCCTGGTCATATTGTTAATTGGAGAACTAGTACCCAAAGCCATCTTCAAGGCTAGGGCCGTACCTATGATATCTACTTTTGCTCCAGTTGCGAATTTTTTTCATTTATTGTTTAGGCCCATAACTGTCTTATTGGTGAATTTGGCACAATGGGTTTTGCGCAATGTATTTAAAGTACAGATAACTAATAAAAAGGAGGCTTTTACGAAAGTAGATTTAGCCCATTTTGTACAACAAACAAAACAACAACAAGAACAGCAGGATTTAAATACAGATTTATTTGAAAATGCATTAAGCTTACCCGATATAAAAATTAGAGAATGTTTGGTGCCTAGAACAGAAATTATTGGTATCGAACTGCAAACAAGCATTGAAGAATTAACGGCCTTTTTTGTAGAAACAAAATTAAGTAAGCTAATTGTATACGAAGAAACTTTAGATACTATTGTTGGTTATGTGCATCAATTAGATTTATTTAAAAAGCCTACGCATATCGCTGCTATTTTACATTCCATTCCACTGGTGACGGAGAGTATGAATGCGGCCGATTTAATTAATTTATTTTCAAAAAAGAGAAAAAGTATTGCATGGGTGGTAGATGAATTTGGAGGCACTGCTGGAATTGTGACCATGGAAGATGTGTTAGAGGAAATTTTTGGAGAAATTGAAGATGAATACGATGAGCAGGAATTTCTTGAAAAAAAGATAAATGAAACCGAGTACTTATTTAGTGGACGTTTAGAATTAGACTACCTATATGAAAAATATGGTATAGATTTTTCAGCAGACTCTGCTGAAACATTGAGCGGTTATTTAATACACAAATATGAAGCTATCCCAAAGTTGAGGACCATAATCCATTTGACGCATTTTGATGCTGAAATATTGGCTGTAAGTGCTACCCGTATTGAAAAGGTTAAAATTACTACTCGCTAATATTTTCTAGGTTTGGCCTACTATTTTCCCTTATAAACCTTAACTTTAGCCCTCATTGAAAACAATTCATGGCACTATTTGACCGATTTAAAAAAAGCGATGATTCAGAGATGTCTTTCATCGATCATCTTGAAGTATTAAGAGGCACCATTGTACGTTCTTTATCTTCTGTATTAATAACATCCATTGTAATATTTATCTACAGAGATTGGATAATGGACAACGTTATTACTGGTCCATTAAATTCCGATTTTATTACTTATAAAGCTTTTTGTAATTTAAGTCATTGGTTGCACTTAGGCGATTCGCTGTGCATGCCGCCTGTAAAAGTATCCTTACAAAGCACCACTTTCGGAGGTCAATTTTTAAGTAGTATTAGTATGGCATTTGTAGGAGGCTTAATCATTGCCTTCCCTTTTATTTTTTATCAAATATGGTCCTTTATAAAACCAGCTTTAAAAGAAAAAGAAGTAAAAAATACAAGGTTCATGATTTTTTGGGTATCTCTGTTTTTCTTCATGGGTTGCTCTTTTGGATTTTTTGTACTAGGTCCATTTACATTTAATTTCTTAGCAGGCTTTCAACTAGGTTCTAAGGGTGCCATTACCACCATTCCTACTTTTGCCGATTACCTCGACAACCTAACTAATTTAATATTGGGATGTGGTATTGCTTTTGAGTTGCCAGTAATTGTATTTCTATTAACCAAAATTGGATTAATTACCCCCAAATTTTTAAGCACTACCCGAAAATACGCTGCAGTGATTATTTTGTTTGTGGCCGCTTTTATCACTCCAAGTCCAGACTGGTATAGCCAAACAATTGTATTTATTCCATTGTATACTTTATTTGAGTTTAGCATCTTTGTTTCAAGATGGGCACATAAGTCTGTCAAGAAATCGGAAGAAGAATGGGATTAAAATGTAATGCTTAGTATAAAGCATTAAAAATGTTTCTTTTTTAAAAGTAAAATAAAAGTTATGTCATATGTTTTTGATCCTACCAAGCCCATAGCCTTAGGCGCTGACCATGCAGGTATTGATTATAAAAATGCCATCAAAACATGGCTAGAGTCAAAAGGACACACCATAAAGGATTTTGGAACTTATACTACCGACTCTGTAGACTACCCCGACTTTGCTCATCCTACAGCTAGTAGTGTTGAAAACAATGAAACCTCCTTTGGCATTTTATTTTGCGGTAGCGCCAATGGAGTAGCTATTACTGCTAATAAACATGCTGGAATTAGAGCAGGCTTATGTTGGCAAACCGAAGTGGCCGAATTAGTTCGATTGCACAACAATGCCAATGTCATTTGTATACCCGCAAGATTTGTAACTTTGGACTTGGCTAAAGAAATGATTGAAAAATTTATGTCCACTTCTTTTGAAGGAGGTAGACATCAAAATAGAGTCAATAAAATTACTTGTTAAGCACCAACAATCTATTCAATAATAAAACTATTTTATAAATTAAATTAATAGCTATGCGTAAATTATTATTTTTAAACTTTTTACTTATTTGTGCAATAACTCATGCACAAAAAATTGACCTATCAACCGCCTCTAAATTTATTACAGCTGATGGCTTAAAGGAACACTTAAGTATCATTGCAAGTGCAGAAATGCAAGGAAGAGAAACTGGAACCGAAGGAGAAAGAAAAGCAGCAGCCTATTTAATAAGTCAATACAAAAAATTAAATTTAAAACCTGGATTTAATGGAAATTATAAATTGCCTTTTACCTTGTATCAAGATGTAGCCGCTACATCTGAATTAAAAATAAATGGGGAGCCTGCTACATTGGATGTAGATTATTGGACCAACTCCTCTTACTTACCAACCAATGCATTGAAAACGAATGCAATTATTTTTGTAGGTTCCGAATTCAATGAAAAAACTAAATTGGATGTTAAAGGAAAGATACTAGTAGCCCTTGAAAATGAAGAAAGTAGTTCAAGGAAAATAACGGCGGCTCAAAAATTAGGTGCGGCTGCTATGATTATTGTTTCTAAAACTAATACCAATGCTCCAAGTGCCAATTCTGGAAGACCAAGATTGGCTCAAAAGCCAACCGGATTTTCTTATTTTAAAGTAACAAAAAGTTTTGGTAGTAAATTAGTAGGTGGTAGTAAAGCTTATTCAGATCAAGAATGGTCTGAAATACCTAAAGGTATTTATACCACGAATATTGAATGGAAGGTTGAACAACATGCAAAAGAAATACCTAGTGCCAATGTAATTGCTTATTTACCCGCTAAAGAAAAAACTGACGAATACCTTTTTATTACCAGTCATTATGATCACGAAGGCATAAAAGATGGAGTAATTTATTATGGTGCAGATGATGATGGTTCTGGAACAGCAAGCGTAGTAGCCATTGCTGGGGCTTTTGCCAATGCAGCGAAGCAAGGATTTGTACCAAAAAGAAATATCGTATTTATGAATGTTTCTGGAGAAGAAAAAGGATTATTAGGTTCTAAGTATTATTCAGAACATCCCGTATTTCCATTAGAGAAAACCACAGCCGATTTAAATATTGACATGGTTGGCCGAATTGACCCTACTTATAATGGAGACTCTAACAACTATGTATACATTATCGGTGAAGAAAAAATTAGTAGCGACTTACAAAAAATAACCAATAGTATTAACAATGAAGCAGGTCATTTAGAAATAGATAGAAGATTCAATGATCCAAATGATCCAAATCGTTTTTACTACCGTAGCGACCATTATAACTTTGCCAACAAAGGGGTTCCAGTTCTTTTTTATTTTAATGGCACCCATAGAGACTACCATCAACCATCAGACACCATTGAGAAAATCAACTTTGATTTAATGGAAAAAAGAGTACGCTTTATTTTTAAAACTGCTTGGGAAATTGCGATGAAAGATGAAATGCTTAAAAGAGATATGCCTTTGGATATGCCAGGTCGTTAGACTTTTCAGGCCCTTCATAGTCTACTGTCCTAATATATAAGCAAAAATCAAAGGCACCACAATAGTGGCATCGCTTTCTACAATAAATTTAGGCGTATGAATATCTAATTTACCCCAAGTAATTTTTTCATTGGGCACGGCTCCTGAATAAGACCCATAAGAAGTAGTGCTATCACTTACTTGACAAAAATAACTCCAAAAAGGAACGTCATGCCATTCTAAATCTTGGTACATCATAGGTACTACACAAATAGGAAAATCGCCTGCAATACCACCACCTACTTGAAAAAATCCTACGCCCTTTCCCCCACTATTAGCACGATACCATTCGGTTAATTCAACCATATATTCAATGCCATTTTTAACGGTAGAGGCTTTAAGCTCTTTTTTGATGACATAACTAGCAAAAATGTTTCCAGTGGTACTATCTTCCCAACCTGGCACCACTATGGGAATATTCTTTTTAGCTGCTGCTACTATCCAACTGTCTTTGGGATCTATCTCATAATATTGTTCCAACTCACCACTCAATACCACTTGGTATAAAAATTCATGTGGAAAATAGCGCTCTCCTTTTTCTTCCGCTTGCTTCCAATATTTCACAATGTGCTTTTGCAATCTTCTAAAGGCTTCCTCTTCAGGAATACAAGTATCTGTTACACGATTGTAGTGATTCTCCAATAAATCCCACTCATCCTGTGGAGTTAAATCACGATAATTAGGCACTCTTTTATAATGACTATGGGCTACTAAATTCATTACATCTTCTTCTAGGTTGGCCCCAGTACAACTAATTATTGCAATTTTATCTTGACGGATCATTTCTGCCAAGCTAATGCCTAATTCGGCGGTACTCATTGCACCAGCTAAACTCACTAGCATTTTTCCACCTTCTAAAAGATGGGTTTCATAGCCTTTAGCAGCATCTACCAAAGCAGCTGCGTTAAAATGTCTATAATGATGTTCTACGAACTTAGAAATAGGGCCTTTGCTCATTTTTTTTCGATTTGAAGCAAAAGTAATTTTTTTTGTGGACATAGCGTATTATTGATGAATCTGAATAATAACTAACTTTACTTAGAAAATCAAACACAATGGAAAACAAGAATGTATCCCTATATACTGTTATATTAATTTTAGGTATCCCTTTTATTTATGCCACCTATTTATATCCTGAACTACCCGAAATCATTCCTATTCACTTTAATATCAAGGGAGAAGCGGATGGATGGGGCGGCCGTGACAGCATATTTTTAGGGCCTTCCATTATCGCTATTGCAGGCCTTTTCACCTATTTCCTTTTAGCCAATATTAAAAAAATTGACCCTAAGAAAAGCAAAAAAATGGACTCCACATTTTACCAAAATATGGGTGTCTTAACGAATTTGTTTTTGATGGGGGTTAGTATGATTATATTATACATCACAGCGCATCCTGGATTCCCAATTGAAAAAGTATTATTTCCTTTACTGGGGCTCTCATTTGCAGCCCTTGGTTGGTACTTTCCAAAATTTAGTCAGAATTATTTTGCCGGATTTAAGCTTCCATGGACCCTTGAAAATGAAAACAATTGGAACGAGACCCATAAAGTGGCAGGAAAAGTTTGGTTGTTCTGTGGTAGCCTACAAATTATAGCTGGTATACTATTGTCTGCTATTCCTTCCTTTATTATTTTCTTTGCCAATATGATTATAATGATTTTAGTACCCACTATTTTTTCCTATAGAATGTTTAAAAATGGGAACAAGAACCCATAGTTAAATAAATAAGTAGCATCTTTGTAGCTAATATTTTCAATTATGAAATTAGGTACTAAATACATTCATGCAGGGGCACATCCCGATCCAAGCACAGGGGCCATCATGACGCCTATCTATCAAACTTCAACTTATGTACAAACAGCACCAGGCGTACATAAAGGATATGAATATGCAAGAAGTCAAAACCCTACTCGATTTGCTTTGGAAGAAGCTTTTGCGGTGATTGAAAATGGAAAGTTTGGATTGGCTTTTGCAAGTGGTGTTGCAGCCACAGATGCAGTGATGAGATTACTCGTACCTGGAGATGAAGTAGTAGCTGCTCATGATATGTATGGAGGCACATTTAGATTGTTTTCAAAAGTGTATGAAAAAATGGGTATCAAATTTAATTATGTTGATACTTCAGAGGCCAGCAATGTAGAAAAAGCTATGACTTCTGCAACCAAATTAATTTGGCTAGAAACGCCTACTAATCCATTAATGAACATCAGTGATATTGCAGCAGTTGCCGCAATTGGTAACCAACATAATTGCATAGTATGTGTTGATAATACTTTTGCTTCTCCCTATTTACAAAACCCACTGGATTTCGGCGCAACCATTGTAATGCATTCTGCCACTAAATACCTAGGTGGGCATAGCGATGTCATTCAAGGTTGCTTGGTCATGAATGATCAAGCATTGAGAGATCAATTGTATTTTATTCAAAAAAGTACTGGCGCTGTTCCAGGTCCACAGGATTGTTTTTTAGTATTAAGAGGTATCAAAACATTGCATGTACGTATGCAAAGACATTGCGAAAACGGAATTAAAGTGGCCGCATACTTAAGACAGCATCCAAAAGTAGGTAAAGTATATTGGTGCGGTTTTGAAGACCATCCTAATCATGCCATCGCAAAAAAACAAATGCGAGGTTTTGGTGGTATGATGAGTTTTACTTTAAAAACCGATACAGTAGCAGAAGCCACCAAAGTACTCTCTAGTACAAAGCTATTTTCATTGGCTGAAAGCTTAGGAGGCGTTGAATCTTTAATCAATCATCCTGCCAGCATGACACATGCTTCTATTCCACGTGAACAAAGAATTGCCAATGGTTTATCAGACGGGCTTATTAGATTAAGTGTAGGCATTGAAGATGCAGATGATTTAATAGCAGATTTAGCACAAGCCATTGGGTAATGAATGTAGACATTCAAAAAATGTTGGATCAAAAAGTCAAACAGTACAACCGTATTGAGTTTATTGATAAGGATCCCATTTGTATTCCACATTTATTTACAAAGCAACAAGACATCGAGATTGCTGGATTCTTTGCAGCTATTTTTGCTTGGGGCAATAGAACCACCATCATCAATAAAAGTAAGGAGTTATTGCAAAGAATGGATAATGCCCCCTATGCTTTTTGCACTCAACACCAAGATAAAGATGTAAAAAAGCTATTGGGTTTTGTACATCGCACTTTTAATGATACCGACTTATTATATTGTATAGAATTTTTTAAACACCATTATGTACAAAATGAAAGTTTAGAAAATGCATTTTTTAAAAGTGCCCTAATTAAAAATATAGATTCAAATAAGAAAATATATAAAGTAGAAAACGCACTAACTCATTTTCAAAGCTATTTTTTTTCATTGGAAGAGGCCCCTGCTCGAACTAAAAAACATATTTCAAGTCCTTTATCAGGCTCTACTTGCAAAAGGCTTAACATGTTTTTACGCTGGATGGTGCGTAAAGATAATCAAGGAGTAGATTTTGGTATTTGGAAAAGCATTCAGCCGGCAGATTTGGTCATGCCCATAGATGTGCATGTAGCAAGAGTTTCTAGGGCTTTGGGTATTTTAGATCGAAAACAAACCGATTGGCATGCGGCTATTGAATTAACCGATTATTGCCGAACTTTGGACCCAAAGGATCCTGTTAAATACGACTTCGCTCTTTTTAGTTTAGGGGTCATTGAAAAATTTAATTAAGCACATGGACATTAATTTACTAGCACTCGAAAAATTAAGTACTCCCGATTTAGAGACCCTGATGAATGAGTTAATTAAAAATGATTTTTCTAAATTGGTGCAACTGCTTTATCGTATAGATGTTTCAGAAGCCAAACTAAAAAATATTTTACAGGCCAACCCCAATGAAGATGCAGGAAAATTAATTGCTCAGGTTGTGTTAGAAAGATTAGCGGCTACCAAAAAAGCAAGAGAAAGTTTCGGCACTAGGCTGCCTACAATAGAAAACGACGAAGAAAGGCTTTAAGATAAATGATATAAGTAAATTATAGATCCCCTAATTGCGGTCGCATCACTATATCTTCTACTACAGCTTGTGGACTTAAATGTGCAGCAGCATAAATCATTTTTGCAATATCTTCCGCTTCCATAATTCTTGAAGTTGATACTCCACTTCCAGCCCAACTATTGGTATAAGTGGCACCAGGATATACCCCTGTTACTTTAATGCCTTTATCTTTTAATTCCAGTCTTAAATTTTTAGAGAAGCCGTCTAAAGCAAATTTGCTAATACTATAAGATCCTCCATGAGGATAAGCCTGTAAAGAAGCAATAGAACAAATATTAAAAATATGCCCAGCTCCTTCTTGTATCATGGCCGGTAATAAAACACGAGTGGTATGATAAGCTGAATACAAATTTGCTGCTATTTGAGTTGCTAATTGTCCTTCTTCTTCGTCCATGATATTGCCTGGTAAAAAAAATCCTGCATTATTAATTAAAATGGAAGGAGTACCAAAACCTAGACACCAATGACCAAATGCCTGACACTCTTCTAATGAAGATAAGTCGGCTGCTTTGCTATGAATGGTGGCATTTGGATACTTAGTTTGCAGTTGCACGGTGGCCGCTTGTAAACGCTGCTCCGTTTTACTACAAATTATTAAAGTATAACCTGCATGTGCAAAAGCCTCCGCTATGGAATAACCAATACCTTGAGAAGCGCCTGTAATAACAACTTGCATAAAAAATAATTAATAGATAACTTAAATAAAGAATAAAGATAAGAAGCAAAATTGTAAATTCGTTCAATACAAATACTTATTGATGTCCTATAAAGACTTGTTTTTTGACCTTGACCACACTATTTGGGATTTTGAATTAAATTCAAAGGAGACTTTATGGGACTTACATCAAAAATATGCACTAGAAGCAAAAGGGATTAATGATTTTGATACTTATTATAGCCAATATAGTTTACACAATCACCGCTTGTGGGATAGATATACCAAAGGATTTATTAAACAAGAGGAGCTAAGATGGAAACGTATTTATTTAAGTTTATTGGATTATAAGATTGCCGACGAAGCTTTGGCCAAAGAATTGTCTCATGATTATTTGGACATACTGCCAAATAAAAAAAATCTATTCCCTTATACCATTGAAATTTTAGAGTACTTAAAGAGCAAAGCGTATAAAATGCATTTGATCACCAATGGATTTGAATCGGTGCAATTCAAGAAAATTAAAAATTCAAATTTATCGGACTATTTTATTGAAGTGATTACTTCAGAGGCAAGCAATAGCTTAAAACCCAATAAAGAAATTTTCAAATACGCATTAAAAAGTGCTAATGCCAAAGTAGAAACTAGTATTATGATTGGGGACAATGAAAGTGCCGATATTCAAGGCGCTATTAATGCTGGAATGGATTCTATATTTGTCAATCACTTGCAAGTAAAACCTACTGTGCCTGCTACTTATACTATTACTCATTTAAAGCAGCTAGAAAATTTATTGTAAGAAGCCAATAATTAATAAGATTACCAACTCGCAAGCACTGTAACTCCACCCTTTACTACCTCCCCAATTTTTGCATGAATGGTCGCATTCACGGGTAATAGCAAGTCTACCCTGCTACCAAATTTAATAAAACCATATTCAGCACCTTGAGTGAATTGATCATCTACCTTTGTATAATTACAAATTCTTCTTGCCAAAGCGCCTGCAATTTGTTTGCATAAAATGGTTCCCTTCGCATTTTCAATCACTACCGACCATCTTTCATTATCGGTGGACGACTTTGGATGCCAGGCTACTAAATATTTTCCAGGATGATATTGGTTGTAAATAATTTTTCCTGCCACTGGTACTCTATTTACATGCACATTGGCCGGACTCATAAATACACTTAACTGTATTCTTTTTTCAGTATAAAATTCATCAGGTTGCACTTCTTCAATCACCACTACTTTTCCATCTGCAGGTGCAATAATGGCTGCATCATTTAAAGTAAGGGTTCTTGTAGGCATTCTAAAAAAAGAAACTATAAATAAGAAAAATGCAACAGTAATTACAAAGACAATCCAAGCAGCTATTGTACTTAATGGAAATAAGTAAGAAAAATTGGCAATATTTAATGCCCCAACGAATAATGCTATAATAGAAATAGTGGCTGCTCCTTCCTTATGTATGGTCATATTGTAAATTTAAAGGCAAAGGTAAATCATCTACAACAAAAACTGAAGAATTACCCAAACAAATGGGGTGGCCAATAAGATAGAATCAAATCTATCTAAAAACCCACCATGGCCTGGCATCATGGATCCGCTATCTTTTACTTGGGCCAATCTTTTTAATTTACTTTCTATTAAATCACCAAAAGTGCCAGCAATGGCAGCAGTGAGGCTAATGATAAAAATAATTTTTTCCGACATAGGAATGTATATTCCCATTACTTTGGTCACCAATACAACAGATAATACCACCCCGGCAATAGTCCCCTCCCAGGTTTTATTAGGTGAAATAGCAGACAATGGGGTCTTCCCAATTACAGAGCCCACTAAATAAGCCATAGAATCATTGACCCAAATAGCCACAATTAAAACAAGGGGTATGGCATACCCAAAGTCGCCCATTATGGTATTACTCATTATTTTTTTTAAGGGGAAAAATAATGACAAGCTTATTGAAATATAAACTAAACCAATAAAGGACAAAGCCCAGTTTTGAAACTTAAATTGTTTTCCTAAAAAATCTGCTAACATCATTACCGCTGCCACCAATGGCAAAGCAATACTTGCAATAACCTGTATACTTATTCCATAAATAAAAATATCATCAGGGCCAAGCGCTATGAAAAGTAAGGAGCCCAGTAACAATAAACCCCACCTATGAACAATAGAAATGTTTTGGTAGTCTGGGGTAATCAAAGCAATTAATTTTTGATACTCATACAAACAACCTATTTGAATGATAAAAAATAAACTAAAAAAAGACCATTGATTCCAAAATAAACCGGCCAAGATCACTACCCCAAATACAATTGCAGAAAGGGTTCTTACTTTTAAGACCGAAAAATTAAAAGCCATATTTTAAATAATTAAATGAATTTTAAATTAGTTATCAGTATTACTTAGCTCTAGGGAATTAATTAAAGCCATTGACACTTCGTACTTATCTGCAGGCACATATATTTCAACTTCCCCTAAAAAAACATAAGAAGAATCTTTTTTATTCATGGACTGGGCAGGTATTTCATTTTCATTTAAAATACCCATTACCATGGAGGCAATGGCCAGCTGTTGACTACTAAATACTTTTTTCCAGTCCTGCATCTTTGCTAATTTGTTTTAATTTAATTAATAATACATAAATAGTTACAAAAGCTATGAAGCCCCAATAGATAGGTAAATTTTCATCCATTGCCTTTTCAATTTTTGCAGGATTGCTTCTAACCGAATACAATACAACAATGGCAATACCATTGTTGATGAAATGAAGCAAAACAGGCAACCATATGGTTTTAGTATATTGATAGATAAATCCTAATAATAGCCCTAAGGCCATACGCGATAAAAATCCAAAATAGGAGAAATGAATAGCGCTAAAAAAAAGAGCAGTGACTAAGATGGAAATAAAGGGTTTGCCAGTCCAATCATTTAATGTTTTTTGTAGGGCCCCTCTAAAATATAATTCTTCAACGATGGCAGGAACAATCGCTACCGCCAATAAAGCATATAATAAATCAATAACAGAATGCATTTGCGTCATGGACACTAGTGCTTTTTTATATTGTGCCTCTAATCCATCCGCCCAATTTTTAAAAGAAGCCCCTATGGGTATTTTTTCGGTCAAACTACCTAATGCCCCACTTAAAACTAAGCCAGCCAAAGCCAATGCAATCACAATGCCCAATTGTTGAAAGGATTTTACAGGAGCAAATCCCATGTTCTGAGATAAATTCCCTTTGGTAAAATAGGCGACCGCAATACTAGGCAATCCAAAGGCAATGATAGAAGCCAGCGCATTTACCAATTGAGCAATAGAAGCATTTTCAGGTGCTAAAATGACTTTTTGAATATCATTCATTCCAATAGAAAGCAAGGCCGCTACTAAGGAAAAACTAATCAAAGCGCCCAAAATCATGCTAATGCCTGTGGCACCCAAAAAAAGGGCCAAACGCATGGGGGGAGTCATATTTAAAAGGCTTCTTGGTGTGGTTTCCATCTACATGCAATTAATTGGTACATTTGCAACCGTATCGGTTAGATGCAAGATAATGAATTCATATGGTTTCTATAGGTCCTATACAATGACCCGATGTCCCTCTATTACTCGCTCCAATGGAGGATGTGAGTGATCCCCCATTTAGAGCAGTGTGTAAAGAGAATGGTGCCGATTTAATGTATACTGAATTTATCAGTAGTGAGGGGCTTATACGCGATGCCATTAAGAGTAGGCAAAAGCTTGATATTTTCGACTATGAACGTCCTGTAGGTATCCAAATATTTGGCGGTGATGAAGAAGCTATGGCACTTTGCACCAAAATTGTAGACACAGTGAACCCCGATTTAATTGATATTAATTTTGGATGTCCTGTAAAAAAAGTGGTAACAAAGGGGGCAGGCGCTGGTGTATTAAGAGATTTAGATTTAATGGTCCGTTTAACCGAAGCAGTAGTTAAAAGTACCAACCTACCGGTAACTGTAAAAACAAGATTGGGTTGGGATGATGGATCGAAAAATATTCATGAAGTAGCATTGCGATTACAAGATGTGGGAATAAAAGCTTTGGCCATTCATGGACGCACGCGTACACAAATGTATAAAGGAGAAGCAGATTGGACTTTGATAGGTGAAATAAAAAATGATCCGCGCATACATATTCCCATTTTTGGAAATGGCGATATCAATTCACCTGAAAAAGCTTTGGAATATAAAAACAAATACGGCGTCGACGGCATCATGATTGGACGCGCTGCCATTGGTTATCCTTGGATATTTAGAGAAATAAAACATTTTGTTGAAACTGGAACAAGAAGAGCCGATCCTACAATAGAGGAAAGAGTGGAAGTAGCCAGAAAGCATTTAATTAAATCCATGCAGTGGAAAGGGCCTATTGCGGGCATTAACGAAATGAGAAGGCACTATGCCAATTATTTAAGAGGGCTTCCTAATATCAAGGAATATAGAAATAAGTTAGTACGCATTACAGAACAAAAAGAAATTGAAGCCGTATTAGACGAAATCAAAGAAAAATACAAAGATACTGTTATCGAATCTGGTAAAATAGTTTTAGAAAATTACCACGAGCATTGCCCTATTTAATGAATGACCCTTTATTGGCTTACCCCTTTTTTTCAATAGCCTCTACTACTAAAGGATCCAATGGGTCCACTGTCATAGGAAAATAATGTGTAAGTGTACCTTGCTCATTAATTAAATATTTGCAAAAATTCCAAGCAGGTTCTTGATGATTCCAACCATTAATGGTCATATCCGATAACCATTTAAACACTTCGTTTTGATGATTCTTTTTAATTACAATCGACTTCGCCATTAAAGGAAAACTAACACCGTAATTTTTTTTGCAAAAAGCAGCAATGCTTTCATTGTCTTTGGTTTCCTGTTCTTTAAAGTCATTGGCTGGAAATCCAATCACTACAAGGCTTTCGGCATATTTTGTTTGCAATGTTTCTAGCGCTTCGTATTGTCCGGTGAATCCACAATCACTCGCCGTATTAACAATTAAAACTTTCTTACCTTTTAAAGTATTGAAATCAAAATCCTTGCCATTGATATCTTTCGTTGTTAAACTATAAAAGGGGATTATAGGCGTTTTGTTTTCTTTATTAGATTGAACTTGTTTTTTACCTGTGCCCTTACCAGACCACATAATGGCGGGATAAATTGTTTTTAAAATAGATTGTCTATAAGACATACCCGATTTTTTCATCAACAAAGTGGCCGAAACCAAAACACCTAAAGCGATGGCAATTTTTATCATGACATTTTTTTTATTTTTCAAACCAGCTCTAATTATTTAATGCGAA
>CAMBEQ010000006.1 GCA_945865545.1 Sediminibacterium ginsengisoli
GATATTAATATCTATCGTCAGTTAAGCGGTGGGGTTACTTCATCACATATTCTACATGGTTCTGCGAATACCGTGGGTGGACAAACTCAATTGATTAAACTTCGTTGGGGTGCCAATGATCAAGATTTAAAATTTGCAGGCGCAGATGGTTTTATCAAATTCGCCTTAGGTGAAAACGTAAAGAGAACAACTAACCCAAGCAATAATCGTTTCCCAGATACAAGAATGGGGGTGGAACAAGTATTGAACGATGCTTTTGATAGAGCCCTAGATTATCAAAAAGCAATGAAAGAAAATCCGAATACAAGAAGAGACCTTGAACTAGATGCCTTAGTAGAGATCTTAAATAAAAAACGTTTTATTACTTGTCACTCTTATGTACAACCCGAAATTACTTATATGATGCGTATTGGTGATAAATATGGTTTTACCGTAAACACCTTCACACATATATTAGAAGGTTATAAAGTAGCTGATAAAATGAAAAAGCATGGTGCCACCGCATCTACTTTCTCTGATTGGTTTATGTATAAAACCGAGGTACAAGATGCCACTGGTTATAATGCAGCGATTATGCAAAAAGTAGGATTGAATGTATGTATTAATTCTGATGATGCAGAAATGGCTAGAAGATTAAATCAAGAAGCAGCTAAAGCAGTTAAATACGGGGGTGTCTCTGAACAAGAGGCCTTTAAAATGGTAACCTTGAATCCAGCTAAAGCATTACATGTTGCAGATAAAGTGGGTAGCATTAAAACTGGAAAAGACGCTGATGTAGTTTTATGGTCTGACAATCCTTTAAGTATTTATGCAATGTCTTTGTACACTATCGTTGATGGTACTATTTATTTTGATAGAGAAAGGGATGCTGCTATGCACAAAGAAGTGGCTGCAGAAAGAACACGCTTAACACAAAAAATGTTAGGAGAGAAAAGAGCGGGTGGCCCTACAAGAGCGGCTACGCCTAGCTATCAAGTACTATTAACTTGTGGTGATCATGACCATGAAGATGAAATGGTTACTATTTACGAAACTCAAAAAGATTAACATATGCAAAAGAAATATACCACCTTATTGATTGTATCTCTTGCACTTTTACAATTAAAATCAAGCGCTCAGGAAACTGTATATCCAGTTGGTCCACAAGCGGGTCCTATCCTTATTACACATGCTACAGTGCATGTGGGTAACGGAACAGTATTAACAGATGCCTCCGTTTCCTTTGATAAAGGAAAAATTACAGGCGTTGGGAATTCTGTAGTTACAGCTGGTGCTACAATTATCGATGCTACTGGAAAACAAGTTTATCCTGGGTTAATCGTTCCGCTTTCTAGTTTAGGCCTGAGAGAAATAAATAGCGGTGTACGTGGTAGCAACGATTTTCAAGAAATTGGAGAAAACAATGCAAGCATTAGAACCATTGTTTCTTATAATACCGATTCTAAAGTCATTAATGTGCTGCGTGCAAATGGTGTGCTGCTTGCGCATATAGCACCCATGGGAGAGCTTATTGAAGGAAATTCATCTGTTGTTCAATTAGACGCCTGGAATTATGAAGACGCTGCTTACAAAACAGACATTGGTATATTTGTAAACATGCCAACGCTTATTCCTAGAAGAAGTGGTCGTGGTGGTTTCATGCGCGTTGCTTCTGGTGACCCTGTGAAAGAGGCAATGAACAAAATTGAAACTATTAAAAGTTTCTTTACTGAAGCGCGTGCTTATTTACAAGAAAAAAATCACGCAGAAAATAATTTGAAATTTGAAGCAGTACGTGGTTTATTCTCTGGAAAACAAAAATTATATGTTCGCGCCAATGAGGTGAAACAAATGTTATTAGCCATTGATTTAGCAAAAACATTTGGATTTAATATGGTCATTGTAGGGGCAGCCGAAAGCTTACAAATTGCTTCATTATTAGTAGAGAATAATATTCCTGTTATATTAGATAATCAGCATATGCTTCCAACTACAGAAGATGACGATATCGATCAAATGTATAAGCTACCTGCACAACTTAAAAAAGCAGGTGTTTTATTTGCCATCAACGATGCCAACGATCAAAGCAAGCAACGTAATATTAGCTTCAATGCCGGTACTGCTGCAGCTTATGGCTTAAACAAGGAAGAGGCTTTAAGTGCTATAACCTTAAACACTGCTAAAATTTTAGGTATTGACGATATTACAGGATCCATTGAAACTGGCAAAGATGCCAATATTATCATCAGCGATGGTGATATCCTAGACATGAGGGGCAATCAAGTGACCAAGGCTTTTATTCAAGGGCGCGATATTTCTTTGGATAATAAACAAAAACAAATGTATGAGCGTTATAAGCATAAATACAAGATTAAATAATTAACAGTTTATCCTTGTATTAGAAGAACCTCTCTACCACAAATGTGGTGGGGAGGTTTTTTTTGTTAACTTAGCACCATGCCTAAAAAACTATTTTTACTAGATGCATTAGCATTAATTTATCGTGCTTATTATGCATTAATCCGAACACCCAGAATTACCACTACAGGTATTAATACCAATGCTCAATTTGGTTTTACCAATACATTATTAGAAATAATTAGAAAGGAAAATCCTACGCATATAGCCGTTTGCTTTGATACACATGCTCCTACCGAACGTCATACAGATTATACCGATTACAAAGCGAATCGTCAGGAAGCACCAGAAGATTTATTAGATTCATTACCACATATTAAAGCCATTATAGAAGGCTTTAATATACCAGTTATTGAATATGACGGTTATGAAGCAGATGATATTATTGGGACACTTGCTTGGCAGGCAGCTAATAAAGGGTATGAAGTGTATATGGTTACTCCCGATAAGGATTATGGGCAATTATTAATACATCCTAATGTTTATATATGGAAGCCTCCAGCATTTGGTAACAAAGAAGAAATTGTGGATGCAAAAAAAATATGTGAAAAATGGGATATAGAAAGAGTAGAACAAGTAATTGATATGCTAGGTTTAATGGGAGACGCTTCAGATAATATTCCAGGTATACCTGGAGTAGGAGAAAAGACCGCAGCCAAACTTTTAAAATTATATGGAACATTGGAGGGTGTTTTAGAAAATGCTGATAAAATTACTGGGTCAATGGGGGAGAAAGTGCGTGCGGGTAAAAAATCGGCGATAATGAGTAAAAAATTGGCAACCATAATTACCAACGTGCCTGTTAATTTTAATGAAGAAGATTTTCGTTTAAAAGAAAAAAACAAGGCCGCACTTACTGAAATATTTAATGAACTAGAATTTAAAACATTAGGAAAAAGAATATTAGGAGAAGATTTCGCAGTAATGGGGGGCGCTGGATCCACGGAAGTGGTTGTTAAAAAACAAGAGCAAACCGATTTATTTGGAAATACGGTCAATGTAAAGATTAAAAAGAAGAAACAAGGAGACAAAGAAATTGATGCAAACTCAAATGCAATAGCACAAAACGAAGAAGATGAGGATATAGAAAACGAGGAGGAAGACCTTCCTGTGCAATTGGTAGTCAATAAAAATAGCAGCAATACACCTCATAAATATATTTCAATTGTTGGAAAGGTGTCAATCAAAAAATTAGTACAAGAACTTTTAGAACAAAAAGAGGTTTGTATTGATACAGAAACAACAGGTATTAACGCAAATGATGTAGAACTAGTCGGTTTAAGTTTTTCTTATACTGAGCACGAAGGATATTATATCCCCATTGAGAAGGAGGGTGACGCTAAAAATATTTTAAAATTATTTGAACCATTATTTCATAAAATTGATATTCTATGGATAGGACAAAATTTAAAATATGATTTTTTAGTTTTAAAATGGTACGGTGTTGAATTATTAGGAAAAACCTTTGACACGATGTTGGCACATTATGTGATTGAGCCAGAAGGTAGGCGTAGTATGGATTTACTAAGTGCTCAATTTTTGGGTTATGAACCAATTTCTATTACCACGCTTATTGGAAAGAAAGGGAAAAATCAAGGAACCATGCGTGATGCACCACTTGATCAAGTAACAGAATATGCTGCAGAGGATGCTGATATTACCCTTCAATTAAAAAATTGTTTTGCTCCTCTTATTAAAAAAAGAGGAGTTGAAAAAGTATTTGAACAAGTTGAAAATCCACTCGTGAGGGTTTTAGTGGATATGGAGTATGAGGGCGTAAAAGTGGATATTGAATTTTTAAATGAATATAGCAAAGTATTAGAGGTAGATGCAAAACTGAGTGAAGAACGTGTGTATGAACAAGCAGGTGTTAGATTTAATCTTGCTTCTCCGAAACAATTGGGTGAAGTTTTATTTGATATTTTAAAATTGGATGCTAAAGCAAAGAAAACAAAAACAGGGCAATACGCAACCGGAGAAGATGTATTACAGAAAATGGCCGCAAAACATAAAATTGTAGACGATATTTTAAACTTTAGAGAATTAACAAAATTAAAATCTACTTATGTTGATTCATTTCCAGCATTAATTAATCCAAAAACAGGTCGCGTTCATACAAGCTATGCACAAGCGGTGGCCGTAACCGGAAGATTAAGTAGCACCAATCCCAACCTTCAAAACATACCCATTCGAACAGAGCGAGGTAGAGAAATAAGAAAAGCTTTTATTCCGCGCGAAGCCGGTAGAGTATTAGTAAGCGCCGATTATTCTCAAATTGAATTACGCATAGTGGCCGCTATTAGTGGGGATCCCAATATGTGCGAAGCTTTTAAACTAGGGAAAGATATTCATACAGCAACCGCTGCAAAAGTATATGGCATAAAAGAGGCGGATGTAACCAAAGAAATGCGTTATAAAGCAAAAAGTGTAAACTTTGGTATTATCTATGGACAAGGCGCCTTTGGATTGGCTGAAAATTTGGGAATATCAAGAACAGAGGCTAAAGAAATTATAGATAATTATAAAAAAGAATTCCCAAACATTCAGATATACATGGATCAACAAATAAACCAAGCAAAAGAATTGGGGTATGTTGAAACATTAATGGGAAGAAAAAGATGGCTTAGAGATATCAATAGTAGCAACTTTACGGTTCGTGGTTTTGCTGAAAGAAATGCAATTAATTCTCCGATTCAAGGATCTGCGGCGGATATGATAAAGTTGGCTATGATAAAAATTCATGCAGAAATGAAAAAGAGCAAATGGGAATCTAAAATGATTTTACAAGTGCATGATGAATTGGTTTTTGATGCTGTAGAAAAAGAATTACCTGCATTAAAAGAGTTAATATTAAAATGTATGAAGGCTGCTTTAGCGCTTCCTAATGGTGTACCTATTGAAGCCGAAGTAGGTGTTGGAAAAAACTGGTTAGAAGCGCATTAATCCTTGCGTTTATAAACAGGAACAGTACTACAGGGTTCCCCGTACATTATGCTTTTTACAAGCGGGCGAAGTTTTTGTGTAATCGCAATATAAGCAGATTCTCCTATAAAAGTTTCTCCGCAACCCTTTATCACCACACGCTGATCGGCAAACTCGGTTACATTTAATTTAGTAATAGATTCTATTAATTGTTGTTCTCTTATTTTTTTCTCATCTCCAAAATAAACGGCCGTAGCATAGGGGTTTAAGGCAGATACAATTAACATATTAGCCCACATTGGAATTATTGCATCTGCAGAACAAATAATACCAACCATCTTATCTTGATATATTGTCCAATCGGTTGTAAGTAGTGCAGCACGAAAATCCTTTTCTTTTAGTATAAGCTCCATAAATAAATAGGGCTTTATATCAAACACAAGAATCTCGTTGCTTGGAAGTAAACTTGCAAGATCAATGGTAACTATTCCACTTTCAGCCACCTTATTGTTAAACAACTCGGCCATAGAAATATATTAGTTCTAGTATAACTTAGATCTGTTGTCTTCTATTTTTGCTATTTTCTTTAATGCAGCACTTGATCTAAATAAAACACTTCTTGTTCTTTGTAGTATTTCGTCTTTGAAAAATATTGGATCTTGTTGAGTTTGTTTCGCACCTAAGCTAATAACCGAAACAACAAACACACCCGTATTGCCTGCAATAGGTTCGCTCACTTTGTTTAATAATGATTTATTAAAAGCAGCACCTATTAGTTTGGGTTCGTTTCCAAGACCAGCAATCATAGAATAATTAAAACCAATGCTATCTGCGTTTTGAATGGTCGATTTAATATTAGTAGCTATTGTCTCCAGGCTATTTCCTTTAAAACTCTTTCTAATTAAATCCGCCTTCTTTTGGTCTCTAATAATTCCTTCCACCTGAGGACGAGCTGCTTCAACATTAGATAATCCTTCTTTTTCAATTCCAGAAATGGCCGCAACATAATAACTTTCGCCTACTTCAAACGGTTCTGAGATGGTATTATTATCATTTTCAAAAACCCAACGAACCATCGCTCTACTAGTACCTATTCCTTGTATATCAAAATCATTTGCCTTGATAGCGATAGCAGGTAAAACCTGTTTGTTAATTTTAACAGCATTCGCATTAAATGATTTTAAATCCTTAGAGCTGGCTGCAAATTGCGCCGCCGCCGTTGATGCAGCGGTAATAGTTTCATTGCTTGGTAAAATGCTTTTTGAAAGATAAGCGATTTTATAAGCTGGCCCACCACCTGTTTGCTTTATCACTTCCATATAATGAAAACCAAAGTCTGTTTTTACAACTCCTTTTCCACCAACTGAATTATTAAAAGAAAAATCATTAATTGGAATAACCATTTGTCCTTGTGAGAACATAGGATATACGCCCCCCGTTAGTTTACTAGACTCATCATCCGAATACTTTGCACACAAGGTTTCAAAAGAGGCACCACCTTTTATTGCTAAGCTAATGCTATCAACTAATTTTTTTGCTGCGCTATCATCTCTAATTTGTTGACCATTGGTAGGATTTACGGTAGCCACTAAAATATGTCTAACACTAGCGCTGTCCGCCCATTGCTTAACTCCAATTAGTTTAGCAATCGTATAATTTTTACCATCTACATAAGGACCAAATACATTTCCTACACCTACATTAAAAATAGAATCTCTATTAGGCACCATTATAATTTTTTTACTTAAGTAACTATTATAATAAGGTATTTCTGTTCCTGCTTTATTTAAAAACACAGCAGGATCTGTTGTGTTTTTAAAATCTTCTTTTTGTGCAACAATTATTTCTTTTGCACTTGCACTATCCGCGCTGGAAGGCGCAGCACTAAAGCCAACAAAACCGATGTTTTTACTAGTCTCTTCAATTTGAAAAGCGGCTGCGTTTTCTTTTAAATAAGAAGCAATATCATCATTGGTAACCTTTATCGTACTATCTGAAATACTAGCATAAGGAACACCAACATAAGAAATATTTGAAAAATTACTTGTTTCTGCTAATTGTTTTTCCACCAACCACTTCGGAACTTGAACACCTTTGACCACTACTGCTTGATATTTATTTCTAAGTCTATTTTCAATAGCGGGTTCTATATAAAACTTTTCAACTTGTCGAATCTGTTCGTTGTTTTTAGATTTTTTAATCTCGGCAATAGCTTGTTTAGCTTCGTTTACATTAAACACACCAGTTGTTTTATCAGAAAACTGTTCTTTAAAGGGGGATTCATTACCAAATAAAACATCAGAAAGCTCCTTAGTGCCCAAGCTAATCCCTAGCTTTTTTTGTTCTGATTTAAATAAAAGAATATCTACCTCTTGGTTCCATAAATAACCAAATAATTGTTCTCTTTTTACCCCTTGTGCCGCATAGTTTTTAACCTGCGCATCTAATTTTTCTTCAAAATCATCTTTATTAATAATTTCTCCGTTGACTTTACCAAGTGTTGTAAGATCGTTAGAACCTCCTTTTCTTCCAACGCCGTCTTGTAAAATAAAGGCTATTAGTGCAATAGCAATAATACTAAAGATGATCCAGGTACCTCTTTCTCTAATGTTTTGAATAATTGACATATATCTATAATTATAGGATTGCAAAAATAATGTTTTCTCGGTACTAAAAGGGGGTTAAAAACACAAAAAGCGCCCCTTTTTAATTAAAAAAGTAATTAAAAACACACAATTGGTTGGTGGATAAATAAATAAAACGGGGATATCTACGATTTTGGGGTGAATAAACCTTAGAAGAAATAGAATAAACTCATTTTTTTAAATCAAAATATAAAAAAATAAAAATAAAACAACTATTTATACCCGTTAATTAACAGTGTATAATATGTGTAGTAATATTTATAATTAATTAAAATAAAAAAAATTATAAATAAATGAAAGCCTTATTGGTATTGACTTTTAATAAAAATAAAATAATTATAAATGATGAAAATAAAAAGGTGTATAAATAAGATATTAAGAAATACACCGTTGTAATAGTATTAGTTTGTTTATATAAATGTATTAATACTTAATACTACAATGGATATTAACATTAGAAAAAGGAGTACTTAATTTGAAACCATTACTTTTAACCCAGCCAATAGAAAAAAATAGAAATCAAAAAAAAATAAACCCATTTATATTAAAAAATAATTATAAATAATTAAAAATCAATCACTTATAACAAATAAATATAAAAAACTAACAATTAATAGTATTTATAATTTATAGTATCTTTTTTTAAAACACCCTATTAACCTTCTTTTAAAACACAAATAATAACCCTTATTGCCTTTTTTATTTGAGGCATAAAGCTTAATTTAACCTACTTGTAAAGACAACTGATTTTATTTAATATTAAAATAAAAAAATGACTAAAAAACGCAACAGTATTGGTATTTTATTAAGCACTATTTTTTTTACGGTGTTATTTATTTCTTTTACAGAAAATAAAAAAAGTTTTCTTATTCAAGATCCAAAAGATCCCAAAATAACCAACCTAAAATTACCAGAAGGTTTTCATGCAGAAAGGTTATATGGCCCTTCAGAAAAAGGAGAGGGCTCATGGGTTTCAATGACCTTTGATCAAAAGGGTCGAATTATTGCTTCAGATCAATATGGCGCTATATATCGCCTAGTGGTTCCTAAAATTGGTGATACAATTAATAAAACAAAAATTGAAGAATTAAAAATAACAACAGATAGTGCTACTACTAAAGCGCCAGTAACAATGGGCCATGCTCATGGTTTATTATGGGCTTTTAATAGTTTATATGTTATGATTAATAATAATTCTAGTGAAAATTTTAAAAGAGGAAGCGGATTATACAGACTTCAAGACACCAACGGAGACGATCAGTTTGATAAAGTAACATTAATAAAAGCACTTGATGGAGAAGGAGAGCATGGCCCACATAGTATTATTTTATCTCCAGACAAACAATCAATTTATGTGGTTGCTGGAAATTTTACAAAAATTCCAAAACTAAACTCCTATCGCAATTTTCCAGATAGTAAAATAGATAATTTATTTCCTTTAATAAAAGATCCTAATGGACACGACAACACAGTAGAAACACACGGTGGTTGGGTAGCCCACCTAGATTCAACAGGAGCCAATTGGGAATTAATTGCCTCTGGTTTTAGAAACCCGTTTGATATTACCTTCAACGACCAGGGTGAATTATTTGCTTATGATTCTGATATGGAGTGGGATTTTGGAACACCTTGGTATCGACCAACTAGAATAGTTCATGTAACAAGTGGTGCAGAGTTTGGATGGAGACCAGGAACAGATAAGTGGTCTTCTAAATATCCCGACAATCTTCCTGCTGTTATAAACGTAGGACAAGGCTCTCCTACTAATCTTGTATACGGAGGGGCTGCACGCTTTCCATTAAAATATAGAAAAGCAATTTTTGCATTTGATTGGAGCTTTGGAATTATTTATGCTGTCCACAATGAACCAGATGGCGCTTCTTATAAAACAACAGGGGAAGAGTTTATTTCAGGTGCCCCGCTTCCGTTAACAGATGGTACAATTGGTCCAGATGGTGCGTTGTATTTTTTAACTGGCGGCCGCCGATTAGAATCCGATTTATACCGAGTTTATTATGGTGACAATTCTTTAAGCAACGAACCACTTCCTGTAGAGGAGCTAACCAGCGGTTTAAAAACCCGCAGACAATTAGAAGTCTTTCACGGTACTAAAAATTCAGCAGCGGTAAATTTTGCTTGGCCCTATCTAAAAGACAGCGATCGCTTTATTAGATATGCAGCAAGAATTGCTGTTGAAAACCAACCTATAGAAGAGTGGTATAATAAAATCCTTTCTGAAAAAGACCCAATCATTCTAACCCAAGCCGCCATTGCGCTTGCTAGAAAAGGCGCTTCGGGTGCTGGAACAGAAGTGATTAAACAAATAACAAAGATAGATTTTTCAAAACTTTCAGAATCACAACAATTAGATTTAATAAGAGCAATAGAATTAATTTTTATTCGTCTTGGTGAGCCAGGTGCCGCTATAAAAAAAGAAATAGCCACCTTATTAAATCCTTACTATCCAGCAAAAACAAATAGCCTAAATAGAGAGCTAAGTAAAATATTGGTTTATGTAGATGCACCACAAGCGGTTGAAAAAACAATGGCATTAATGGCTGTTGCAAAAGACGACGCCCCTTCACAAAAATCAATATCAGAGTCTTCCGATTTAATTTTACGCAACCCTCAATATGGAATGGATATAGCAGCCATGCTTGCCAGGGTTCCACCTTCGCAACAAACATGGTATGCAAATGTATTAAGCAAAGCTAAAAATGGTTGGACACCCTCCTTACAAAAAAAGTATTTCCAATGGTACTATAAAGCATTTGGATATAGGGGCGGTGTAAGTTTTGTTGGATTTATTAATGGGGCACGTAAAACAGCACTAGCTAATGTGCCGAAAGAACAATTTGAATATTTAAATAAAATATCTGGTGATTCTATTGTGTCTCTATCTTGGTCTGGCGCACCAGCTGGAACCATTATGCCAAAGGGACCAGGAAAAAATTGGAAAACAAAACAAGCAGTAGATGCGGTAGATTCAAGTCTGGGCAATAGAAATTATGTGCGTGGAAAAGCGATGTATGCTGCAACATTATGTTCTTCTTGTCATCAAATAAAAGGAGAGGGTGGCGTTGCCGGTCCTGATCTGACACAATTAGGTACAAGATTTAGCACGAAAGATATTTTAGAGTCAATCATTGAACCAAGTAAAACCATATCCGATCAATTTGGTTCTACTGTTTTCTTTCTTAAAAATGGAGGTTCTGTTTTGGGCAGGCTCATTCGTCAGGATAACAATAACTATTATATTTCACAAAATCCTTTTGCCACTAATATCATAAGAACACTTTCAAAAAAAGAAGTAGCGCGCACTAGGGTTTCTGAAACCTCCCCAATGCTTCCTGGTATGATCAATGGCTTAAATGCCGAAGAATTAAGTGATCTAATTGCTTATTTAAAAGCGGGCGGAAATAAAAATCATTCTATTTACGCAAGCAAAAAATAATTTTTAACATGCACTCAACCAGCGCCATATGGAGTGATAAGGTTTCAAATGTTGCACAAGTGGGCGGCATTGAAACTTCGATTTTAGATAATGGCCTTGGAAAAGGTGTGCGCATTGCATGGATTAATACAGGAACAGGACTTCGTTTTAAAGTGGTGATTGATAGGGCAATGGATATAGCAGATGCCTTTTTTAATCAATATAGCCTCACCTGGCTAAATCATACAGGAGTTGTTGCACCACAACCTTTTTCGCAGAAGGGCGACGATTGGTTAAGAACCTTTGGCGGTGGATTAATTACTACCTGTGGTCTTTCCCATGTGGGTGGTCCTGAAAAGGATGAACACGGTGAGCGCGGCGTACATGGATTTATTAGTAATATTCCTGCTGAAGTAGTTTCAATCATTCAACCCGATCCCGCGCGCGGTATTTTTTCAATGAGTATTACAGGAATTATAAAACAAACACAAATTTTTGGCCCAAGCCTCGAATTAAAAAGAACTATTTCTACAACATTAGGAAGCTCAACCATTCATCTTCATGATGAAATAATCAATCGTGGAAATGTAATAGCACCCCACATGCTTTTGTATCATTGTAATTTTGGTTGGCCTCTTGCAGACGAAGGCGCTCAAATTTTTTTTAATGGAGAAAAAACAATAACCTGTCCTGCTGTAAATGAAAAACACAATGGTACCGGACAAGAAGTTATTTTTATTGATAGCGCCTCTAATAAAAAAGATTTATGTGTGTGTGGAATTGAAAATAAAAAAATCGGATTGGCTGCTGTATTAAAATTTCCTAAAAAACAATTGCCTTGGTTAACCAATTGGCAGCACTGGTCAAAAGGAGAATATGTAACAGGTATTGAACCCGGAACGCATCCTCCCATTGGGCAATCTAAAGCGCGCGAAGAGGGATCTCTTATTTTTATTGCACCTGGCGAAACGCGTTCATATGATTTAGAAATAAATATTTTAAATAATCAAGAAGACATTAATAAAATAATTCAATCAACAACATTATAATAAATCATCTTATCTTTTAATATGGAAAATAAAACCATCGCACAAAAAGCGTTCGAACAAGGAAATGGAATTTTACGTTTAGCACCCACCTGGGTACCTAGATCATTTTGTGTACCTGGCCGAAGAATTAAATTACACCCCGATGATTATTATGTTTTAGGTGGAGTGCGCGGAGGAATAGATGAGCGTTGGTTGTCTTCAACGACGCCTGCAAAAAACGGACCACTCACAGGAGAAAACGAAGGATTAAGCCCGGTTGTTTTTAATGATGGTGTTACCACGCACCAAATTTTATTAAAGGATGCGATTGATGAATTAAAAGGGCAACTTATTGGAGATCGCTTATGGAATGAATATAAAAGCTGGCCGATGTATTCTAAGTTTTTCGATAATATGGGCCCACTTCCACATCATGTGCACCACAACGATGAAAAAGCAGCACTCATTGGTCAAAAAGGAAAACCAGAAGCCTATTATTTTCCACCTCAACTCAATAATCATGGTGGTGATTTTCCGTATACCTTTATTGGTATAGCGCCGGGCACTACTAAAGAACAAATTAAAGAGTGCTTGGTTAATTTTTCAAAGGGCGATAATAAAATTACCAACTATTCCCAAGCGTATAAATTAGAACCAGGTACTGGATGGGATGTACCTCCTGGCTTATTACATGCACCTGGTAGTATGTGTACCTATGAACCACAAAAAGCATCAGATGTTTTTGCGATGTATCAATCCTTGGTAAACGAAGCAATTATTCCCGATGAATTATTATGGAATGGCACACCTAAAGAAAGCATTGGCGACTATGATGCTTTAGTAGATGTTTTGGATTGGGAATTAAATGTAGATCCCAATACGATGGAAAATCGTTTTATGGCGCCCATGCCCGTGCACGATATCAATAAAATGAAAGCAGCAGGCTATGTTGAAAATTGGATTTGTTATAAGTCACATGATTTTAGTGCAAAAGAGATCACTATTTTTCCGGGACAAACAGTAACGATGAAGGACAGCGCCGCATATGGCATTATAGTAATGCAGGGTCATGGAAAGATGGGTGTTTGGGATATTGAAACACCTGCACTAATTAGATATGGTCAATTAACTAATGATGAATTTTTCATCAGTGAATCTGCGGCAAAAGAAGGCGTAAAAATTATCAATCATTCTACTACCGACCCGATTGTAATTTTAAAACACTTTGGTCCTCGTAATCCAGAGCTTGTTGTAAAATAATTTTTTTTAAACTTATCCTCCATCAACCGAATAAAATGAATACAATTAAAAGTTTGAACTTAAAACAAATGGTATTCACTGCCATCGGTTTTTTATTGGTAGCCTTATTGGCTTTTAAACCCGCTGCACCAACTAGTCTTACAATAAGCAAAGGAGCACATATTATTTTAGTGGGTAATAATTTAGGCTCTCGAATGACGAACTTTGGATATTTTGAAACTGAATTACAGCTTCGATATCCAGATAATGAATTATATATACGAAATATGTGTGATGGTGGAAACACACCCGGATTTAGACCCCACTCGGCACGCCCCACTCCTTGGGCTTTTCCAGGGGCTGAAAAATTTCAAACCGAATTAGCTAACAATGCAGAAACAGAAGGTTTTTTAGATTATCCAGATGCTTGGATTTCCTCGCACAAAGCAGATATTATTATAGCCATGTTTGGTTATGATGAATCATTTCAAGGAGCAGGCGGCTTAGAAAATTACAAAGCAGAATTAGACGCGTTTATAAAACATACCTTAAAACAAAAATACAATGGAGAATCAAGACCACAATTAGCCATTGTATCTCCAATTGCTTTTGAAGATCTTTCAACAAAATTTGATCTTCCTAATGGTAAAGTAGAAAATCAAAACCTTCAATTGTATAAAGAGGCAATGAAACAAGTAGCCATGAAAAATGGGGTGCTTTTTATTGATGCCTTCACGCCCACCAAAACCTGGTTGGAAAATACGGCAACCGATTTAACAATAGATGGTTCTCAATTAAATGACGAAGGCTATAAAAAATTCTCTCCGTTTTTAGTAGACGCCGTTTTTGGAAAAGCATCAGTAGTTGCAGCGTCGAATCGTGCGATGGTTTTAGACGCAGTGAATGAAAAAAATTGGTTATGGCATAATGATTTCAAGGCGCCCAACGGCGTACATGTATTTGGTCGTCGTTATGATCCATTTGGCCCAGCCAACTATCCAGCTGAATTAAAAAAGATAAGAGAGATGACGCTCATTCGTGATACAGCTATTTGGATGGCAGCTAAAGGAAAAAAAATGGATCTAGCAGCAGCAGATGCAAAAACATCTAGCCTACCATCGGTGCAATCCAATTTTAAACCTACAGGAAAAGTGGAAGAGGCAAAGTATTTATATGGTCAAGAGGCTATTAATAAATTTACGATGGCGCCTGGTTATAAAATAAATTTATTTGCTTCTGAAAAAGAATTTCCAGATTTAGCCAAACCGGTTCAAATTTCTTTTGATAATAAAGGAAGACTATGGGTCGCGGTGATGCCTACCTATCCGCATTGGAGACCAGGCGATCCAAAGCCTAATGATAAAATAATTATTTTAGAAGATACCAATGGAGATGGCATAGCAGACAAACAAACTACGTTTGCGGATCAGCTTCAACTTCCACTAGGTTTTGAATTAGCGCCAGAAGGCGTTTATGTTTCGCAAGGAACGGACCTAATTATATTAAAAGATACGAATGGAGATGATAAAGCCGACACCAAAGAAATATTATTAAGTGGATTTGATGACCATGATACGCACCATGCACATCATGCTTATACCACCGATCCATCGGGTGCTATTTATATGGGCCAAGGTGTTTTTTTAGTAAATGATATTGAAACTTCTTATGGTCCTGTTCGCGGAACCAATGGAGGCTTTTTTAGATATGATCCTAAAAATAAAAAATTAGATCGTATTGCACAGCTTTCTATACCTAATCCATGGGGAATTGCATTTGATGAATGGGGGCAAGTATTTTATGCAGAAACTTCTGGACCAGATGTAACCTGGATGACGCCAGGTACTATTAAATCAAGATATGGAGAAGCCAATCCAAAGCCAGCTAATATTATTGAAGAAAGCCAAAAAGTGAGACCCACTTCTGGCATTGAATTTATTTCAAGTAGACATTTTCCTGACAATGTTCAAGGTGATATGTTGATTAATAATACGATTGGTTTTTTAGGAACCAAACAACATCAAATGTTGGAGGATGGAACAGGCTACAAAAGTAAATTTAGACAAGATATCATGATCTCCTCTGATTTTAATTTTCGTCCTGTTGATTTAGAATTTGCACCCGATGGCTCTTTGTATATTGCAGATTGGCACAATGTTTTAATTGGTCATATGCAACACAATGCACGCGATCCATTGAGAGATCATGAACATGGTCGTATTTATCGCATCACTTATCCATCACGCCCACTGGTTGTTCCTGCTAAAGTGGCTGGCGCAACAGTAGAAGAATTATTAGCCAATCTAACTTTACCAGAATATAGAACGAGGTATAGAACACGCCGTGAATTGCGCGCGCACCCCGCTACAGAAGTGTTGCCTAAATTAAAAATATGGATCGCACAATTAGATAAATCAGCACCTAATTATGAAAAGTTACTAATGGAAGCCTTATGGATTAGTTGGGGACAAAATAAAATTGATCAACCGCTACTTCACCAATTATTAAACGCAAAAGATTATAAAGTAAGAGCCGCTGCAGTAGAAGTAGTTCGTTTTAATGAAAAACAATTACCGGATTACTCCAACTTATTAATGAACGCCGCGAAAGATGAAAATAGCCGCGTAAGATTGGAAGCCATTGTGGCTGCCTCTTGGTTATCTAAAGAAAAAGGGCTGCTTATTGAAAGAGAAGCGGCTAAAAAACCATTAGATAGCTGGATGCTAAAACCACAACAAGCGGCTGTTGCACATTTAGAGGGACACAATATGGTGGTGCCGAAACCAAAAGTAGAAAAACCAAAAGCGGGTGAAATGAATTCTGAGGCAATGAAAATGGGGAAACAAATTTATTTAAGAGATGGATTTTGTAATACTTGTCATCAACCCAATGGAAAAGGTTTATCAGCCTCTGGCTTTCCTCCATTGAATGAATCTAATTGGGTAGTAGGTAGTGAAGAGCGTCTTATTAAAATAGTATTAAGAGGAATGTATGGTCCTATAGTAGTCAATGGGAAAAAATATCCAGGTCAGGTACCCATGACTCCTTTTGGCGGTATGTTAAATGACAAAGAGGTGGCCTCGGTGCTTACCTATATCCGCAACTCTTTTGGAAACAAAGCGCCTGCTGTTGAAGAAAGTACAGTAAAAAAAGTTCGTGCAGCCATTAAACCAAAAGAAGGATTTTATTCACCTGATGAATTATTATTGCAACACCCAATGGAAAAATAAATATTCCTTATCGTGGTATTGTTGCTTCAACCATAAAATAAAAAAAGTACATGAATAAAATAGGTTTTAATACGCTGGTTTGGTCAGCGGTGGTTTCAGATGATTTATTTCCCATTATTGATGAATTAAAAAAAATCGGATATGATGGGGTGGAATGTTTTATTGGTGCCCCCGATGAAAAAGCCTATCAACGCTTTGGAGCACATGCAACTAATATTGGATTAGAAACCACAGCGGTTTTTGTGGTAGATAAAGAACAAAATCCAGTGGATCCCTCTTCGCAAGTACGTCAACGCGCGCTAGATAGAATTAAGTGGGGCATTGATAGAGCTCATGCTATGCAGGCTACTATATTATGTGGACCTTTTCATTCTGCACATGGCATTTTTACAAAAAAACCACCACAAGAAACAGAGTATGCACACTGTGCTGAATTACTTCATGCGGCAGGTGAACATGCGGCACAAGCAGGTATTACTTTAACATTGGAAGCACTCAATCGTTTTGAATGTTATTTATGTAATACCATGGATCAATTAAAAAAATTAGTGAGTATGGCCAATCACCCAAATGTGAAAGCCATGTATGACACGCATCATTCCAATATTGAAGAGAAAAAAAATGGCCAAGCCATCAAAAATATAGCCCCCTATTTAGGTCATGTACATATTAGCGAAAATGATCGTGGCACTCCAGGTGATGGTCATGTACAATGGAGTGAAACTTTTTCTACGCTCAAAGAAATTAATTATAAGGGATGGCTTACCATTGAAGCATTTTCGCGCAATGATCCTGATTTTGCAAATAGTATTAATGTGTGGAGAGAATATTCCTTACCCTGGGAAATAGCCACCAATGGATTGGCCTTTATTAAAAAACAATTAAATGAAACCATATGAAAAACAATTATCCAAAATTACACAACGCAACATGGCCGGGTATTGTAGGCAAGGGCCCAGATTCAGAACCTCCTATAGGACTTGATACCTTATTAGAGCTTACTGTTAACGCCGAAGTGGATGGCGTAAAATTTGATGGAATTGATATTGGACTTTTTGAGCCTCATTTTAATATTGATGAATCAGATGATGGCATTAAAAAATTAGCCGAAAAAGTAACCAAATTAAATTTAAATATTGGAAGCTTGGTGGCACCTATTTGGGGAGGACCTGCGATGGGATCCAAAGAAGATCGTGCGGTATTTGTGGACATGGTTAAAAGAGCATGTCGCTTTGGACAAAAATTAAAAGAATATGGAGTGCGTCCAAGTGGAATTATTAGAATTGATTCGGCGAGTAAGCCAGAGGCTTGGAGTGTAGATCCTATCAACAATACGAAATTAATTGCTCAAACTTTTAGAGAAGCATGTGATGTAGCTGCAGATTATGGTGAAAAATTAGCTGCCGAAGGAGAAATTTGTTGGGGGGGAATGCATAGCTGGACTGCTATGATAGATACCTTAGAAGCAGTGAATCGTCCTAATATTGGCTTTCAAGCAGATATGGCCCACACGCTTTTATATTTATTAGGATACAATAGTCCTAAGGATCGCATCTTACCAGAAAATTTTGATTGGAGCGATCAAGTAACCTTAGATGCGGGATTAAAAAAATTAACGCAAGCATTACGTCCTTGGACACTTGATTTTCATGTGGCACAAAATGATGGAACAGTGCATGGCACAGGAGCGCATGATAAAACAGGACGTCATTGTCAAGCATTGGATCCGAATGGTAAATTAGATATTGCCAAGCACGCTGGTTTTTGGTTACGCAACGAAGAGGGCGCGTTAACAAAAGCATTTAAACACATTTGTTGGGATGGTTGTATGTTCCCTAATGAAGTGATGACCAAGCAACAAACATGGAATGATATTTTAGCTTCTATGATCAAAGTGCGTGATCAACATGGTTGGTATGAAGCGGAATAAAATAATATAAACTCAATATTTAATTTCTAAAAATATGTCAACAAAAAAAATACTTAACATTGGTTTAATAGGCGGTGGTTTTATGGGTCGTACCCATTCTAATGGTTATCGTCGTGTTCCTAATTTTTTCCCTGAACTTGCTTACACTCCTGTATTAAAAGCAGTTTGTTTTAGAAATGAAACAAAAGCAAAAGCATTCGCGGAACAATGGGGTTATGAAAGTTTTGAAACCGATTGGAGAAAATTAATAGCACGTCCCGATATTGATGCAGTAGATATTTGCACACCCAATGATACGCATGCTGAAATTGCTATTGCAGCAGCTGCAGCAGGAAAAATGATTCTTTGTGAAAAACCATTAGCAAGAGATTTAGCAGAATCACAAGGCATGGTAGATGCTATTGAAAAAGCGGGGGTTAAAAATACGGTATGGTATAATTATCGTCGCTTGCCAGCAGTGACTTTGGCCAAAGAAATTATTGATTCAGGAAAATTGGGAAAAATATTTCATTACCGTGCTAATTTTTTACAAGACTGGACCATCAATGAAAACTTACCACAAGGAGGAGAAGGGCTTTGGCGCATGGATGCAGCCGTAGCTGGATCAGGGGTACTGGGGGATTTACTATCTCATTGTATTGATACGGCGATGTGGTTAAACGGCGGTATCAAAGATGTGTCTGCTATGACAGAAACTTTTGTGAAAGAGCGTATGCATCAATTATCAGGGAAAGTGGAAGCTGTAAAAATTGATGACGCTTGTTCTTTTTTATGTCATTTTAATAATGGTTCATTGGGTTTGTTTGAATCTACAAGATATGCACGCGGCCACAAAGCTTTATACACTTTTGAAATAAATGGTGCCAATGCTTCTATTCGTTGGGATTTACACGATTTAAATAAATTAGAGTTGTATGATAATGCAGATGAGTCAAAATTAAAAGGGTGGAGAACTATACATATTACCGATGGAGATCATCCTTACATGGATAAGTGGTGGGTACCTGGATTGAGTATTGGGTATGAACATTCTTTTGTACATCAAGTGGCAGATTTTTTAAAGAGCATAGAAACAGGAGCGCCATGTTCTCCTACTTTTAAAGAAGCATTAGATACACAAAAAGTTTGTCAAGCAGTGGCCGAATCAGCTGCTACACGCAGTTGGAAAGATTGTGGGGTATTATAAATAAATATTTTGTAGATAAAAATTAATTAAAAATTGTATGAACCAAAAATTGTATTTCCGTTTTGCCCTTGCTTTAATTATTCTAAGTAATGTATTAATAGCAGAAGCGCAACAAACAGGTCAGTTTATTAAAATGTTTGATGGCAAGTCTATGAAGGGTTGGGAGGCAGATACTACTTTTTGGAAAGTGAAGGACAATAGTTTTGTAGGAGAAGTAACAGCGAAAACGCCTATTAAAACAAATACTTTTTTAATTTGGAGAGGCGGCCTTCCAGCTAATTTTGAATTTAAAGCAAAATATAAAATTAGTCCCGAAGGAAATAGTGGAATAAATTATAGGAGTGAAGAATTACCAGATATTAAATATGCTTTAAAAGGATATCAAGCGGATATAGATGGCGGCAATGTGTATTCTGGACAAAATTATGAAGAACGTGGTCGAGGATTTTTAGCCAAGCGTGGCGAAATTGCTTTATTAAAAACAGATAAGGAACCTACTATAACGGGTTCCGTGGGCAATTCAGATGCCTTAAAAAGAAATATCAAAGAAGGCGATTGGAATGAGATACATATAATAGTGAATAATAATCGCATGAAACATTATATCAATGGAGTATTGATGAGTGATGTGACCGATGAGGATTTAGTTAAGCGTAAAATGAAAGGCCTATTAGGTTTACAAGTTCATGTAATGGCAACGATGAAAGTGGAATACCGCGACCTATATATAAAGCAGCTTTAAGCAGCACAAAAGCTTACTTCTAAGTCTCATCTATCAAAAAGGGGGGAATTGCTCAATTTTTTTGAATACCTAGTACAATTTTAAGTAATTGATTTTCAATCATTTAATAGATAATTAGTAAAAAACTAATCAAATTAGCAAAAAAATACTAAATATTTTAGTTTATTAACAATTTATCCCTATCTTCACATAAATATTAAAGAAAACATAAAACGACTAACCATGAGTAACCCAAACGTAGAAAAACTAAAAGCATTAAAATTAACCATTGACAAAATTGACAAAGATTATGGCAAAGGAAGTGTGATGATGATGAATGAAAGAAGTCAAGAACCTCAAGAAGTAATATCAACAGGATCCATTGGATTAGATACCGCACTTGGAATTGGCGGTTTGCCAAAAGGAAGAATTGTAGAAATATATGGACCAGAGTCTTCTGGTAAAACAACAGTAGCCATTCATGTTATTGCAGAAGCACAAAAAAAAGGTGGTATGTGTGCTATCATAGATGCAGAACATGCTTTTGATAGTGCCTATGCAAAAAAATTAGGAGTGGATGTAGATAATTTATTAGTATCCCAACCAGATTATGGCGAACAAGCATTAGAAATTGCAGATAGATTAATTTTATCAGGGGCAATAGATGTATTGGTCATAGATTCAGTGGCAGCATTGGTTCCAAAGAGCGAGCTAGAAGGTGAAATGGGTGATAGTAAAATGGGATTACATGCAAGATTAATGAGTCAAGCATTAAGAAAATTAACGGCTACTATTAATAAAACAAATACCATTTGTATTTTCATTAATCAACTAAGAGAAAAAATTGGAATCGTATTTGGTAATCCAGAAACTACTACAGGAGGAAATGCCTTAAAGTTTTATGCTTCCGTAAGATTAGATATTAGAAGAATGGCACAAAGTAAAGATGGTGATGAAGCAATAGGAAATAGAGTTAAAGTAAAAGTGGTTAAAAATAAGGTAGCGCCGCCTTTTAGAGCAGCAGAGTTTGAAATTATTTTTGGAGAAGGCATTAGTAAAATTGGAGAAATAATTGATATGGGCGTGGAATTAGAGATTATTCAAAAAAGCGGAAGCTGGTTTAGTTATGATAGCAACAAACTAGGACAAGGTCGCGACTCAGTTAAAACCATATTACACGATAATCCAGAGATGGCCAATGAAATAGAAGCAAAAATTAGGGCCAAAATTGCTTTAAAAGCAGAAGAAGCCGCTAAGTAATAATTATAGATCAGCGAAATATTTGTTTTTTAGGGTTAGTTAGTATAAACCGCATCATTTATGGTGCGGTTTTTTTATATTTATAAAAAAATAAATTGCTTTATTTATTTAAACAAATACTTCGAGCTGCACTTTGGATTTTCTGTGCAGAAATTAATATAAAAAATAAGGCTTTATTAAATCAAAAAGGCCCTTTATTAATAATAGCTAATCATCCGAACTCTTTTCTAGATGCGGTTATAATAGGATCCAACTACAATAGAAGAATACATTTTCTGGCAAGAGGAGATGTCTTTACAAAAAGACACCATCGTTTTTTATTAGGATTATTAAATATGATTCCTGTATATAGAATAAGAGAAGGAAAAGAATTCTTACATCTTAATGACTACGCTTTTGAAAAATCAGTAGCGCTATTAAAAAAAGAAGAAGCAGTATTAATTTTTATAGAAGGCACTTGTGTCAATAAAAATGAATTACAACCGTTTAAAAAAGGAACTGCAAGAATTCTAGAAACAGCGCAGTCGATGGGGGTTAACCCAACCATTCTTTTGGCTGGCCTTTATTATAATAATTTTAGAGGAATTGGAAAACGCGTAAACCTTTGTTTAGAGGAATTTAAAAATCCACCTAACATCACTTGTTCAAAAGATAGGGTGGTTTTTAATAGTCTTGTTTTTACTGCATTAGAAAAATTAATATTACCAATTACGCGTCCTGTGATTTACAACAAAAATTTATTTTATTATATTCATCTAAAATATTATAAAATAATAGAAAAGAGGGTTAGTAAGGCAACCCAAGGAACTGTATTTTATGATTCAGTTTTCTTTAGCGCATTACTTTTTACCTACCCCCTATTTTTACTATTAATTTTTGGTCTTCTTATGCTTTTAAAAATACCACAACCAATTATTTTTATTACCTTGTTGTGTATTCCAATATTTGGAAAACGAACTATAGCATAAAATAAAAAAAATGAGAAACAATAATATTAGAAAACTAGAAAAAAGAAAAAAAATCGCCCTCATTGCCCATGATAATAAAAAAAAGGATCTAATTGAATGGGCAATTTATAATAAAGTAGCCCTTGCTAAGCATAGCTTGGTGGCTACAGGAACTACTGGAAAATTAATTGAAGAAGCACTGGATCAGCCAGTTAAAAAATTATTAAGTGGTCCTCTTGGCGGTGATCAGCAAATAGGCGCAATGATTGCTACTGGAGACATTGATGTCATATTTTTCTTTTTTGATCCTATGGAAGCACAGCCACATGACAGTGATGTAAAAGCTTTATTAAGATTAGCCGTTGCTTGGAATTTACCCATGGCCTGTGATAGAACCACAGCCGATTTTTTAATGACTTCTCGATTTATGCAAGAAGTGTATGAATATGAACTTCCTAATTATACCCATTATTTAAATAGAAATATTTAAGCTCACTTAAAATTAAAATAGTATGAAAAAGCAATCAATTTTATTTTGTTCTGCATTGGTTTTACTTATCGTAGGAACTACTTATACAAGCAATGCACAAAATACATTGTTAGGGTTTAAAAATGTAGATAAAGAAAATAAAATAGAAAAAGATTTTGATGCACAGCTTAGTGCAAAAAGAGTGGGTGAAAATATAAAACTTTTATCATCTGTTCCACACCATATCGGATCCATAGGGGGCAAATTTGTAGCGGAACAAATTGCTAAAACATTTAGAGAAAATGGTTGGGATACAAAAATAGAAACCTACCAAGTTTTATTTCCAACACCCATTACTAGATTATTAGAAATGAAGGGCAGCACTAATTACAAAGCCCAATTAAAAGAGTATGCTGTAAAAGAAGATGCCACTTCTAATCAAGCAGACCAACTACCCACCTATAATTGTTGGAGTGCCGATGGAGATGTAAATGCACAGCTTGTATTTGTAAATTATGGTTTGCCAGAAGATTATGAAACACTTGCTAAATATGGGATTGATGTAAAAGGAAAAATAGTTATTGCAAAGTATGGTCGTAGTTGGAGAGGGATTAAACCAAAAGTGGCACAAGAACACGGAGCCATTGGCTGTTTAATTTATTCAGATCCCATGGATGATGGTTATACAGCAGGAGATACTTATCCAACAGGAGCGTATAAAAATGATCAAACTGTTCAAAGAGGTTCGATTATGGATATGGTTGTTTATCCGGGCGATCCAACTACGCCTAATATTGGTTCTATAGAAGGAGTCAATCGAGTAGACCATACCGAAGCACAAAATTTATTAAAGATTCCAGTTCTACCAATAAGCTATGGAGATGCAACTCCCCTATTAAAAGATATGGCAGGTCCTGTCGCACCAAAAGAATGGGCGGGTTCACTCCCTTTCACTTATCATATTGGACCTAGTAAATCTACCGTTCATTTGAAGGTTGCTTTTGATTGGAAAATTCGCCCTGCATTAAATGTTATTGCTACTATTAAAGGTTCAGAATATCCCGATCAGTGGGTCATTAGAGGAAACCATCATGATGGATGGGTGAATGGGGCTTCAGATCCTATAAGTGGTATGGCTTCTGAATTAGAAGAGGCTATTGCTATTGGTGGTTTGTTAAAACAAGGCTGGCGTCCAAAAAGAACATTGGTTTATTGTGCTTGGGATGGTGAAGAACCTGGATTGTTAGGTTCTACGGAGTGGGTAGAAAACCATGCAGCCGAGTTACAATTAAAAGCGGTGGCTTATATTAATTCAGATGGAAATGGTCGTGGGTTTATGGGCGCAGAGGGTTCTCATGCTTTTGCACCTATGATTACAGAAATTAGCAAAGACGTAATCGATCCTCAAACGGGTGTTTCTGTTTTTGAAAGATCAAAAGCAAAAAGAGCAACTAGCGCGTCATCAAGTAAAGCAAAAAAAGAAGCCTTTGAGTCAACAGCTTATCCACTTGGCGCCTTGGGTGCAGGCTCAGACTATTCTTCTTTTATTCAACATCTTGGCGTGCCATCTTTAAATATTGGTTATGGTGGTGAAAATGATGGCGGTGAATACCATTCTATTTATGATTCTTATGATAACTATATTAGATTTAAAGATCCTGGTTTTGAATATGGTGTAGCGCTAGCTAAAACGACCGGTCGTGTTGCTTTGCGTTTAGCAGAAGCCGATGTTTTACCTTTTGATTTTAGAAATTTACATACTACTATTAAAGGCTACGTCAATGAGTTAATATCCAATGTGGATCAAATGCGAGAAAAAGCAAAAGTAGAAAATGAACTTATTGCAAAGAAAGCCTACCTAATTGCAGCCGATCCAAAAGAAGGCTTAAAAACGCCTACTGCAGAAGTAGAAGTTCCGTTTATTGATTTCTCTTTAATTTTAAATGCATTATCAAAACTTGAAAAGGCAGCTGCACATATTGAACAATCCAAAACAAGTGCGGATGTAAATAAAATAACAAATTTAAATGCTAAAATCTTTGCAGCAGAACAGCAGCTTTTAACCACTACAGGACTTCCTCGTAGACCTTGGTTTAAACACAGCATTTACGCACCAGGATTTTATACTGGCTATGGTGTAAAAACCGTTCCAGGAGTTAGAGAAGCCATTGAACAAAAAGATTGGAAAGAAACCAATGAACAAATTATAGAAGTTTCTAAAGCAATAGATAGACTTTCCGCCTATTTAGATGCCTTATAGGATGTAAATTTGCCAATGCCCTTTCAACTACAATCCACCTATACCCCTTCGGGCGATCAACCCTCGGCCATTAAACAACTTACCGAAGGGGTATTGGATGGGGAGCGCTATCAAACATTATTGGGGGTTACGGGTAGTGGTAAAACTTTTACCATTGCCAATCTCATTCAACATATTCAGCGACCCACTTTGGTGCTGACACATAATAAAACATTGGTGGCGCAATTGTATGGCGAGTTTAAACAATTTTTTCCCAACAATGCAGTAGGCTATTTTGTTTCTTATTACGATTATTATCAACCCGAAGCCTATTTACCCACATCTGGGGTTTACATTGAAAAAGATTTAAGTATTAATGAAGAGCTAGACAAGTTAAGGTTACAAGCCACTGCACAATTATTAAGTGGTCGTAGAGATATTATTATTGTTGCAAGTGTAAGTTGTATTTATGGAATGGGCAATCCAACAGAATATGAAAAAGGAATTATAAGAATTCAAAAAGGAATGGTAATAGCAAGACAAGCTTTTTTACATGCGCTCGTCAATAGTTTATATCACCGAACCGTTACCGAATTTGATAGAGGCTCATTTAGAGTTAATGGAGATACCGTAGATATTAGACTTCCCTATGTAGACTATGGATATCGAATTACATTTTTTGGAGACGAAATAGAATCTATAGAAAGTTTAGAAATAGAAAGTGGAAAAAGGATTGAAGAAATGGAAAATGCAGCCATTTTTCCTGCTAATTTATATTTGGCGCCCAAAGAAATGGTTCAAGAAATTATTGCTGAAATACAAGATGAAATGCGTGCCCAGGTAGAGTATTTTAAAAGTACTGGAAAACACTTAGAAGCACAAAGATTAAAAGAAAGAGTAGAATATGATATTGAAATGATTCGTGAGTTAGGCTACTGTACAGGCATTGAAAATTATTCTCGATTTTTTGATAGACGCATTCCAGGTACGAGACCCTTTTGTTTATTGGATTATTTTCCAAAAGATTTTTTATGCGTAGTAGACGAAAGCCACGTGACTATTCCACAAATTTCAGGAATGTATGGAGGCGATAGAAGTAGAAAAATGAATTTGGTAGAATATGGTTTTAGATTACCTAGCGCCATGGACAATCGACCACTCAATTTTAATGAATTTGAAAATATCATAGGGCAATCTATTTTCGTAAGTGCTACACCTGGTGAATATGAATTAGAAAAAACAGGTGGTTTAATTATAGAACAAGTGGTTCGCCCTACTGGTTTATTGGACCCGCCGATAGAAGTAAGGCCCACAAAAAATCAAATAGATAATTTATTAGAAGAAATTGCCATGCAGGTAGAAAAGGGGGACCGTGTTTTGGTGACCACCTTAACCAAAAAGATGGCTGAAGAAATGGATCGTTATTTAAGTCGCATTCAGATTAAGTCAAAATACATACATAGTGATATTGACGCATTAGAAAGAGTAGAAATTTTAAGAGAGCTAAGATTGGGTATTATAGATGTTTTAGTAGGGGTCAATCTATTAAGAGAGGGACTTGATTTACCAGAGGTTTCCTTGGTAGTGGTATTGGACGCGGATAAAGAAGGATTTTTAAGAAATGAAAAATCTCTAACACAAACAGCTGGAAGAGCTGCTAGAAACGTAGATGGTCGGGTTATTTTTTATGCAGATCAAATCACGAAAAGCATGCAAAGAACTATAGATGAAACCAATAGAAGAAGAGATAAGCAAATAAAATACAATGTAGAACACCATATCACTCCTACTACCATCGTAAAGAGTATCCAACAAGTGATGGCTCAATCGGCGGTATTAGATATTAAAGGGTATACGCTCAATAATATCAATATTAGAACTACAGATAATTTGAATATGGCGGCAGAGGCTGAAAATAGCTATACCACTATTCCACAAATAGAAAAAGCGATTAGTCAAACTAAAAAACAAATGGATAAATTTGCTAAAGCCTTAGATTTTATGGAAGCGGCAAAACTAAGAGATGAAATGTATAGGTTAGAAACCCAACTTCAACAAATGAAAAACTCATAATTTATACAAATCATGCAAGCTTTTCTAGAATCTATATACAATGGCCTACTTCAAACCACTTGGTTAGAATTAATTGCTGTTTTTTCTGGAATTATTTCGGTGTGGTATAGTCGTAAAGAAAATATATTAGTCTATCCTACCGGCTTACTCAATACAACCATTTATATTTATATTAGTTTACAGGGACACTTAATTGGTGAGGCAAGCGTTAATGTTTATTATACCCTGATGAGCCTATATGGATGGTATTTATGGACTAGGGTAGATCCAGATAAACATACCATTATTTTACACATCACAAAAAGCTCATTAAATGATTGGCGAAACCAATTGCTATTTTTTGCAGGATTCTATTTAGTCATCTATTTTTCACTGGTATTTTTAAAAAAAGAATTTGCACCAGAAGCCATTCCTTGGGCTGACGCTTTAGCCAGCGCATCCGCTTATACAGCGATGTGGTTAATGGCAAAGAAAAAAGTGGAAAGTTGGTTTTGGTGGATAGTTACGAATATAGCATCGATACCTTTATATTTTATAAAGGGTTATGCATTTACAAGTGTACAATTTATTATTTTGTTAATTTTAGCCATCGCCGGATGGAAGTCTTGGCTAGATAAAGTAAACGCAAAGCACAATAATGAATAAACAATCAGCAATCAAAAAAATAGTAGTGCTAGGCCCGGAGTCTACTGGAAAGTCAACCCTCTGTGCGCAGTTGGCTAAACACTATGATACTATTTATTGTGAAGAGTATGCTCGCACCTACTTATCCAAGGAAGGCACAAAATATACTTATGAGAATTTATTAAAGATAGCTCATGGTCAGCTTCAACTAGAAGAAGAAGCTATCAAAAAAGTACAGGTGTCGGCCAAGAATAAATTAATTATAGACACCGATATGTATGTAATGAAGGTTTGGTGTGAATATGTTTTTAACAATTGCCATCCATTTATATTAGAACAAATTAATCATAGACAATATGATTTTTATTTACTTTGTAATATAGACCTACCATGGACCGCAGATGAAATGAGAGAATACCCAGATGAAAAACCAAGACAAGAATTATTTTCTATCTATAAAGATATTTTGATCAATCAAAATACACCCTGGGGCATCGTTGAAGGGATAGGCGAGACGAGAATTAAAAATGCCATTCAATTAATTGATACAGCTTTTTCTTAATTTTTTAACAAAGCAATAATATCCTCATCTGATGCTAGGTTATTCATTTCTCTTAAAATTTGAGGATAGCGCCATGCTACTCTGCGGGTTAAAGGCCTAGCTGTAAATTTTTTAGGATTAGGGAAACCCGCTACGATCATGGCGGCTTGTTCGCGTGTTAAGTTTTTTGCATGTTTATGGAAATAATATTGTGCGGCAGCTTCAATACCAAAACAACCAGGTCCCGTTTCAATCACGTTTAAATACACTTCTAAAATTCTTTTTTTACCCCATATCCATTCAATTAGAAACGTAAAGTAAATCTCAGGTAATTTTCTAATATATCTTCCTATCCCAGACCCCTGCCATAAAAAAACATTTTTAGCTACTTGCTGGGTAATGGTGCTGGCACCTCCGCCAATGGGAATTTTTGATTTCTTTGATTTCTTTTTAGGGTGTAAGCTTTTTTCAATAGCGTCCCAATCAAAACCCATATGATCTGTAAAAGATTGATCCTCACTTGCAATGACCGCCAATTTTATATTATAGGACATATCCTTCCAAGTAATATAGTCTCTTTTTAAACCTAAGCCAAAGGAATTGGTTATTTGTGTAATGGTAATGGGCGGTTCAATAAATTTTGTAATGAACACATATACAATAGAACTAAGAAACAAATATAAAATTACACGTTGTATTTTTTTTAGCACAAACAATAATTTATAATATTTCTACAGTAAATCTTTTTCCGATGAGTCTATAATTTGGGTTGGCTTTTTGTATGAAAACACCGCCAGCCCAAGCTAAAACACCCCCTATTAGTTTTGGAAGATTATCTTTTGCGAAAACTGGATCTTTATTAGATACTGTATTAATAATATTAAGTCCTACATAGCCTATGCCACCAGTTATTAAAAAAGCTCCATTTGTAAAAACACTATTGTAATAACCTTTTTGTTTAGGAAATGCAATCATCTCATGAATATGAAAAGCTAGTTTTCCAAGTTGTAAAGTATCTTGACCATACGTACCAAACATGGATATGGTGGATTGTAAAGCATACTGATTAATTTGAACGGAGTCATTTCTTATCCAATCAATGTATCCCGTTAGCCATTGTTTATTACTAAATTCAAAATTAATATGATCACCTACAGTATAAGAATTTACTACTACTCCCTTGTCTTTAAATAATAAAATTTGATTTCCATTTAATTCAGATTGTGCCTCTATTTTGCTCAAGAAATAAAGACCTAAGAATAATGATAAAAGTAATTTTAATTTCACTTAAGCAATTTACGTTTTTATGTTTATATAATGATAGTTCATTTTTTACTTGCTTATTTATAATTGAAAGCTCCATAAAAAAGTGCTGCACTAAAAACCAATATGATTAAACCAGAGATACGGTTAATAAGTACCATATTTCTTTCGGTCAATTTAGGTCTAAGCACACTGGCCAATGCGACTTTAGCTAAATCAGTTACCAGTACAAACAACAAGCAAGTGCCAAAAACAATTAATTTATAGTGTAAGGCATTACTTGTCTCTTCTGCGCTTACTCCTATGGCAGCCGTCCAAGCAAACCAAAATAAAAATACACTTGGATTTAATGTATTCATAAAAAAGCCAGATGCAAAAATAGCAAGTAAATCCCTCTTTCTCATTGGCTTATCCTTGTCCTCTTCCCCTGGTTCAAATTTTATTTTTTTAAAAAATAAGGTATATAGCCCCATGAATAATAAAAACCCAGCCCCCACCATTGCAATAATTGCTTTATGGGTTAATACCATGGTAAATAAGGCAGTAAAAATATTACAGATAGTTAATAGGGCTATATCACTTGCAGATACGCCTGCAACAAAAATATAGCCAGCCCTTCGCCCATTGGTTAAGCTTTGTTTTAAGATAGCAAAAATAACTGGGCCAATTGAAATACTTAATAAAAACCCAAGCAACAAGCCCTTAAGTAGCGGAGCTATCATATTAAATAGTTGAAATAAATATTTTCCACTCTTCTAACAAAGCCCCCTTCAATACTCTTGGAAATTTATGTTGACCACCAATTTTCCCTTTAGTGGTAAGAAAAGTCATAAAGGCCTCCTCTGTTAAAACGGTGATACGAACTTGTTTTAATGCCGATTTTCTTTCAATGGCGTAATCATCATTCAATACAATTAATTTTTCGTCAATTTTATTGGCTAATAAAGATGCCTCAATATTTTGATCACATGCTACATACCAATGGTGGCCAAAAAAACTACCAACGGATTCTCCCGTAACACAGTATTCTGGAATAGATAAATTTAACTCTTCACTCACCAATTGAATGGCTTTGTTCATATTGTCCACACTTAAGTGTTCCCCTACTAAACTTAAAAAATGTTTTGTTCGACCTGTAATTATTATTTCTGCATTGTCTTTGTCAATAAATCTAATAGTATCTCCAATTAAATAACGCCAAGCGCCCGCAGCCGTACTTATTAAAATCGCATAGTCTTTACCCTCCTCAATCTCATGAATTAAAAAAGTTTCAGGATTTTCCACCATTTCTCCATTCGCATCAAAATTAATATCATCAAAGGGGACAAACTCAAAAAAGATATGTTGATTAAATGAAAGTTTCATGCCCTTGGCATCCTGTTTGTCCTGCCAAGCAATAAAGCCTTCGCTAGCCAAATAAGTTTCTACATACTCAATAGGCTTACCCAATAATTTTTCAAAACCATGTTTATAAGGCTCAAAGCTTACACCGCCATGTACAAAAAAAGCAAGGTTGGGCCATATTTCATGAATATTATTTAATTGATATTTCGCAATCACCATTTCAATACACATTTGAATCCAGGCAGGCACGCCTACAATAAATCCAATATCCCATTGGGGCGCTTTCTCTACAATCTCCATTAATTTTTTATTCCAATCTCTTTCTTTTGCAATTTTTCTTCCTGGTTTATAAAAGGGCTGAAACCAAAAAGGGGCTTTTTTAGCGGTAATACCACTTAGGTCACCTGCATAATAGCCTGGACCTTTTTGTAAATCGGTACTGCCTCCAAGTGTTAAGCAGCCTTTTCCAATGGAGGCTAAGGGCACATCCTGATAATTAAACAAACTTAGTAGCTGCTTAATCATGATAATTTTATTTCCCCTCAATAAGTCATTGGTGATAGGAATGTATTTGCTTGCCGACTCACTTGTGCCGCTGCTTAAAGCAAAATATTTAATTTTTCCTGGCCAACATATATCTGGTTTACCTTCTAAGGTCAAATGCCACCAGTCATTATAAATTTTATTATAATTATAGGTAGGCACATTTTTTTGAAATGCTTTTGCGGGGTGTTTACTTAATAGAATTTCATTAAAATGAAAAGCTTGACCAAAGGCAGTATATCTAGCACGCCGTAATAATTTCTTAAGCACTCGCAATTGCGCTCTTTTAGGGCTTCTTGGGGGAATGCCAAGTGCTTTATTAATGTTTTTTGGCAAGTTAATCTCAAAAATAGGCATCTAAAGAGTCGGTTTTAATTTTTAAAGATTATCTGCAAAAATAGGAATGTTATTCCAGCAAACGAACCTACTTTTGCCCTATGATTAAAAATACATTATTAAATGCCGTTGAAGCTGGAGGCAAAGTATTAAAACAGTTTTTTAACGGTTCTTTTACAATTGAAAGCAAGGGGTCTTTAAACGATCTGGTAACCGAGGCCGACCATGCTTCAGAAAAAGCAATCTTTAAGGTCATTCAAGACGCCTTTCCCACTCATTTTATTTTAAGTGAAGAAACGGGAGAAATTAAACAAGACTCCAATATTAAATGGATTATCGACCCTATTGATGGTACTATTAATTTTGCCAATGGTATTCCTATTTGTTGTGTAAGTATTGGGGTAGAAGAAAATGGAAAAATGATTTTAGGAGCAGTATACAACCCCATGATGAATGAACTTTTTATTGCAGAGCGAGGACAAGGCGCTACTTTAAACGGAAATAAAATAAAAGTAAGTGTAAAAGAAAATTTATTAAATAGTTGTTTAGTGACAGGATTTCCTTATCAATATTTAGATGCGGCCAATGGCCCGCTCCAAATTTTTGATAAATTAATACGTAAGGCCATTCCTGTAAGAAGATTGGGTAGTGCGGCTATTGATTTGTGCTGGACGGCAGCAGGAAGATTTGATGGATTTTATGAACACAAGTTACAAGCTTGGGATAGTGCGGCAGGATTTTTAATGGTAGAAGAAGCGGGAGGTAAAGTAACCGATTTAAGTGGCAACCCCTACAGTCCGTACCAGCCGGGAATTATAGCCACCAACGGGAAAATACATGATCAATTATTAGCTGTTATTAAAGGCGGAAATTTATAAAATATTTTATGTCAACAGAAAGAACCGAAATAGACAAATTGGGTGAGTTTGGATTGATTGACCATCTCACTGAAAATTTTGAAACACAAAACGCGTCTACCATTTTATCTATAGGAGATGACGCGGGAGTGATTGATCATTTTGGAAAACAAACTGTAATAACCACCGACTTGCTCATTGAAGGAGTTCATTTTGATTTAATGTATACCCCTTTAAAACACTTGGGCTATAAATCGGTGGTAGTGAACCTTAGTGATATATATGCCATGAATGCGCAGCCTACCCAAATTACCTTAAGTATTGCTTTTAGCAATCGTTTTAGTTTAGAAGCGCTTGAAGAATTTTACGAAGGCGTAAATATTGCTTGTGAAAAATACAATGTTGATTTAATTGGTGGTGATACTTCTACTTCCCAAAAAGGATTTATTATTTCTGTAACTGCATTAGGCGAAGTGGCGCCAGATAAATATATAAAAAGAAGTACCGCAGAAAGTGGCGATCTGTTATGCGTTTCGGGCGATTTGGGTGCTGCTTTTTTAGGCCTTACTTTAATGGAAAGAGAGAAAAAAATATTTATTGAGAACCCGCAAATACAACCCAATTTAGAAAACGAAGATTACATTGTTGGTAGATTGCTAAAACCAGAAGCAAGAAAAGATATTTTAGAAATATTGGAAACACAAAATATTATACCCACCTCCATGATGGACATTAGTGATGGTTTAAGTAGTGAGGTATTGCATTTATGCAAACAAAGTAATTTGGGTTGTAGAATTTATGAAGAAAAAATTCCTATTCATGAATCCAGTCGTGCAGCAGCCTTTAAGTTTGGTTTAGATCCTACAGTATGTGCATTAAATGGCGGAGAAGATTATGAACTTATTTTTACGATGAAACAATCCGACTATGATAAAATAACTTTACAAGAAGAGATAAGCGTTATAGGGTATATGTGTGATAAAGAAGAAGGGGCTAAATTAATTACAAAAGGTAAAAATTTGTTTGATATCACTGCACAGGGTTGGAATGCATTTGGAAAGTAGTTATTAATGGGGCACCTAACTGTATATTATTAAGCTACAATCATTTTAATTAATTCACGATCATCGTTTAAGCAAAGCAGGTCTGCTTTTCCACCTATTTCAATAGTACCTACTAAGTCCTTATTTTGCATCACTTGGGCAGGATAAACACTGCACATTCTAATGGCTTCTCCTAAATCCAACCCTACTTCGTTGACTAAATTATTTACCGATTTTAATTGTGTCAATGCAGATCCGCTTAAAACTCCATTGCTTTCATATTTATCACCCACTAATTGATGTGGATAGATTCCAGTTTTGGTGGTGGTTACCGCATCTGTAATACAGAATAATCTTTCTCCCATTATATTTTTTGCAATTTTAATGGCAGCAAAATCTACATGATATCCATCACTTACTAAACTACACCTGGCTGTTTTGTGATTAAACAGAGCCCCTACCATACCTGGTGCACGGTGTTGTAAAGCACTCATCGCATTGTATAAATGAGTGGCCACCGTAATTCCATTGTTTAAAAAATTAGTAGCTAATTCATAAGAAGCATCTGTATGTCCTGCAGAAACTACAATATCATTTTGTTGAATTAAATCAATAATATTTTTATCTACTAATTCTGGTGCTAAGGTAATCATACTAACATATCCTTTGCCATAGGCAATTATGTCTTCCACTTCCTTAGTAGTAGGAGTATTAATGATACTTCCTAAGTGAGCGCCTTTTTTGGCAATATTTATCCAAGGTCCTTCAATATGAAGTCCAATACAACCCTTGCCTCCTTTAATTGTATACTCTTTTACCGCATCAATGGCTTTAAAAATTATTTCATTATTTTGAGAAGCAATAGTGGGTTGAAAATAGGCAACCCCTCCGGCCAATGAATAACGATATATTTTTTCAATAGTAGCTGCTTCTGGGTATTCAGATAATAATTTATTTTCTGCCCCATAAATTTGAAGATCTATAAGAGCGGGTACTACCAAAGGCATTGCATTATTAGCATCATAACCTTCCTTGGCTATACTTACTATTTTTTCATTTTCAAATGAAATGACCATTTCTGAAAGCCATTGACTTCCTGTAAATAATTTTTTAACAGACAAGCTGGTATGCATAATGTAGGGTAAGTAATTATTGAATATGAAAAAAATCGGCATCTTTCCAAAAAGGAAATTGTGATCGAGCGTTGGAGATTTCTTCTTTTTGTAAGGTGATGGTAAAAATATCTTCTTCGTAAGCGCAGTGATAGAGCACTTCTCCAAGGGGTCCAATAATTAAAGAGTCACCACTATGTGTAATATTATTTCCGTCTAATCCCACTCGATTAACGCCAATGGTAACACATTGATTTTCTATAGCTCTTGCGGTAAGTAATGTTTTCCAGGCATGATTTCTTTTTTCTGGCCAATTGGCAACATATAATAGCACATCGTATTCCGATTCGGTTCCTTTTGTTTGTCTTGCCCAAATAGGGAAACGTAAATCATAGCAAATTTGTAAATTTATTTTCCATCCTTTTACGCTAGCAATTAATCTTTTATTTCCAGCAGTATAATGTTGATCTTCTCCAGCAAAAGCAAACAAATGCCTTTTATCATAATAACCTAATTCACCATTGGGCAACATCCAAATAAGTCGGTTGTAAAATTTGTCTTCTTCTTTAATAATAAGCGATCCGGTAATGATTGCTTTTTTCTTTTCTGATAAACGCCTCATCCAATCAATGGTAGGCCCATCCATCGTTTCGGCATATAATTCAGGGTGCATGCTAAAACCAGTACTGAACATTTCTGGTAAAACAATAATTTCGGTGAAGGATTCAATACCCATTATTTTTTCTGCCAAATTTGCAAGATTAGCTCCCTTATCTTCCCAAAACAGATTAGTTTGTATGATTGAAAAACTGAGTGTTGACAAAGCTTTATAATTTTAGTACTATCCTAAAGGTACAATATTCAAATAAAAAACTTTATTTCTTGTTTAATAACTGCAAAATGGGCATAATGAGTGCAGATTCAAAGCCACGTTGATTTAAAAAGGAATTGGTTTTAGCCATTCGGCTCATCCCCCTTTCTCCTTTTAAGGAATTCCATTTTTTGGTAGCCAATGTCAATAGTGTTTTATGATAGGCCGCCTCTTCAATACTATTTAATGCTTTTTTTATATTAACCGGGCTAACTCTTTTTTGTTGTAGAGCGTATTTTATTTTTTGCTTCCCCCAGGATTTGATTCTGAAATGTCCCCCTGCAAAACTTTCAGCAAAACGAGCCTCATTTAAAAAATTATCTGTGATTAAATCTGAAATGATTTCCTCCACTTCGGGTGTAGTCATGCCGAACTCATATAATTTATCTCGGACCTCTTGTTGAGCCCTTTCTTGGTAGGCACAATAATGCCGAATCCTTTGTATAGCCTGCTCTTTGCCTATTCTAATTTTTTGCATTTTGTCGATAAGAATGTCAATAAGAAATGCTAAAATAGCTTTTTAATCTTAAGATTTTGCATTAGTTTCGTTAGTGTTATTAAGGTTAAATTTTACGACCCAAGCAACTGTATTATGATGCTAAAGTTGGCAGGTTCAACCCCTAAAAATAAAACCACTGAGTATTATGAAATTTATAGTTTCTTCCTCTTCACTTTTAAAACACCTACAACAAATTTCTGGTGTTATTAATACGAATACCGTTCTACCTATTTTAGAAGATTTTTTATTTGAAATTGAAGATAAAAAATTAAATATTGTAGCTACCGATTTAGAAACGGTCATGCGTGTACAAATGGATGTAGAAAGCAAAGCCAATGGCCGTGTTTGTATTCCAGCTAAAATATTAATAGACTCTTTAAAAAACATTGCCGATCAACCACTCACTTTTAATATTGATAAAAATTATGCGGTAGAAATTACCAGCGATAATGGAAAATATAAAGTGATGGGAGAAAATCCTGATAATTTTCCAAAAGAACCCACAGCCGATGATACCACTGGATTTAATATGACCAGCACTGGTCTATTAACTGCCATTAATAAAACTTTATTTGCGGTAAGTGGGGATGATTTACGTCCAGCCATGACTGGTGTATTTTTTGAATTGTCCAAAGACGGCGTACAATTTGTTGCTACAGATGCGCACCGTTTGGTGAGGTATAAAAGAACAGATACTAAAGCAAAACAAAATGCCTCTTTCATTGTTCCTAAAAAACCATTGAACTTATTAAAAAATGCATTACCGGATAATGAGGATCCAATTACCATTAGTTTTAATAGCAATCATTTATTTGTGGATCATGGTTCTACTCAATTAATATGTCGTTTAATTGACGCACGCTTCCCCGATTATAAAGTGGTTATTCCTGCCGACAATCCTTATCGTCTAACAGTTAACAAACATGATTTCCAAAATGCATTGCGTCGAGTAAATGTGTTTAGCAATAAAAGTACCAATCAAGTGGCTTTAAATATTACTGGCAATGAATTACAGATGGCTGCTCAAGACATTGATTTTAGTTTTGAAGGAAATGAGCGCATGAGTTGCGAATACAAAGGGGAAGACATTCAAATTGCATTTAATGCAAAATTTTTAATTGAAATGTTAAGTGCTGCAGATACAGATGATGTTTTTCTTGAATTGTCAACACCTAGTAAAGCAGGACTTATCAAGCCATCCGAGCAAGCAGCGGGTGAAGACCTTTTGATGTTGGTGATGCCTTTAATGTTAAATAGTTAATCCCTATCCAATAAAACCAAAGTTTAATTGACTTTGTTTTAAAGGAAACCCGATGCCCCAATCAATGGAACATCGGGTTTTTTTATTTACATTTATACCATAATAATATGACCATGCTTGACCTTATAAAAAATTATTTTGAACAAATTCCAAGTTTGCATAGAGCCTTGTTATTGGCTGGTGGAATTACTTTTTTTTGGATGGTAGAAATAGCTAATCCATTATTCAATTTTAAATACAAAAAGCTTAAACACGCAGGCCTCAATCTCTTTTTTACTTTCACTACCATTATTATTAATTTTTTGTTTGCTTTACTGATGGTCAAAGCAAGCTATTGGACTGTAGATCATCAATTTGGTTTATTGCATATAATTCAACTATCTCCTTGGCTGGAAGCAATTACTGGTTTATTATTACTGGATTTTATAGGAGCCTACTTAGTTCACATGATAGAACACAAAGTAAAATTTTTATGGAAATTTCATATGGTTCATCATGCTGACACCCATGTAGACACTACTACAGGCAACAGACATCATCCGGGTGAGTCGGTGGTAAGAGCGGTGTTTGCTATTTTGGCCGTATTTATTTTAGGTACTCCCATGTGGATGGTGATGTTATATCAAAGTTTAAGTGTAATACTTACTCAATTTAATCATGCCAATATTAAAATTCCAAGCTGGTTTGATCAAACTGTTGGATACATCATTGTTTCACCCAATATGCATAGGATACATCATCATATCAAGCGTCCACAAACCGATAGTAATTATGGTAATATTTTTTCTTTTTGGGATAGATTGTTTGGCACTTACAATTACACCCCCATGAGTGAAATCATTTATGGATTAGATGTATTAGACAACACCAAAGACCAATCATTAACGTATCAACTAAAAGTACCTTTTGATAAGTCTATAAAATCTGATTACTAATAGTAATTTAAAAAAGATACAAACCGAATGAAAAAAGTTGGAGCTTTTATTCCTGCTCGCTATGCAGCTACCAGATTCCCTGCCAAACTAATGCAGCTACTGGGTAATAAAACAGTAATTAGGCATACCTATGACAATACCCTTGCCACTGGTTTATTTGACGAAGTATATGTAGTAACCGATAGCGATATTATTTACAAAGAAGTAATTGATAATGGCGGAAAGGCCATTATGAGTAAAAGAGTGCACGAAAGTGGAAGCGACCGAATTGCAGAAGCAATTGAAGGCTTAGACATTGATATTGTGGTGAATGTACAAGGAGACGAACCTTTTGTAAAAAAAGAGCCACTTGAAAAAGTAATTGCAGTATTTAAAGACGAAAAAGTACAAGTGGCATCACTCATGCAAGTGCTATCCAATGAGGCATTAATTGCAGACCCTAATTATGTAAAAGTAGCAGTAGATAAAAATTCAAATGCTTTATTTTTTTCAAGAAGTATTATTCCCTATCCAAGAAGTACGGAGGCCCCCATTACTTATTATGAACATATTGGCGTGTATGCTTTTAAAAAACAAGCACTGCTTGATTTTACTTCTTGGCCAATGACTCCCTTGGAAGCCGCCGAAAAAATTGAATGCCTTCGTTATTTGGAAAATGGAGTTAGTATTAAAATGGTAGTTACCCATTATATGGGCGTGGAGATAGATACCCCCGAAGATTTAATTAAAGCTGCACAACTTTTATAATTTAATATACATGAATAAAGGAAAACTATTTCAGTCAACGATAGTCGCTGCTTTGGCTGGATTTATTTTTGGATTTGATATGGTCGTTATTTCAGGTGCAGACAAACCTATTCAACAGTTGTGGAATACCAGTCCTCTCTTTCATGGATTTTTTATTATGTCAATGGCCTTGTGGGGAACGGTGATAGGCTCTGTATTTGCAGGGGCTCCAACCGAAAAATACGGCCGTAAAAACGTTTTAATCTGGTTGGGCCTAATGTTTATTGCTTCCGCTATTGGGTCTGCTTTGGCTCAAGATCCGTATACGTTTTCTTTTTTTAGATTGATTGGAGGTATTGCCATTGGTATTTCCTCCGTAGCAGCACCCACTTATATTTCTGAAATTTCAAATAAGGGCAATCGCGGTAAATTGGTGGGCATGTATCAATTTAATATTGTTTTTGGAATTTTAGTGGCGTATTTATCTAATTACTTTTTAGCAGGCTTTGGCGGCGTGAATGATTGGCGTTGGATGTTAGCCGTTTTATTAATTCCTGCTGGTATTTATACATTGATGACATTAGGTTTACCAGAAAGCCCAAGGTGGTTGTTCTCCATCAAAAATGATGAAGCAGGGGCTAGAAAAACTTTAGAAGAAGTAGGAGTTGAAAATATTGAGCAAACGATACAAGAAATTAAAATAGCCAACGAACAAGAAAAAAAACAAGGTGGCCTTAACTTATTTACGAAACAGCATACTAAAATTATTTCATTGGCTTTTTTTGTAGCTTTTTTCAATCAAGTATCGGGAATTAATTTTCTTTTATATTATGCACCTCGAATTTTAGAAGAAGCGGGTTTTGCAAAAAATAATTCTTTATTAAGTTCTATATCTCTAGGGTTAATGAATTTAATATTCACTTTCGTAGGTCTCTGGCTCATTGACCGTATTGGCCGCAAAACCTTACTAATTATTGGTTCTTTTGGCTACATTATAAGTTTATCTATGGTGGCTTATGGGTTTATTAATCACAGCGCTCCTGAGTTTATGCTCACCTTCTTATTGTTATTTATTGCCTCACATGCTATTGGGCAAGGAGCAGTCATATGGGTATTGATATCTGAAATATTTCCTACTCCAATTCGTGCCAAGGGGCAAGCCTTTGGTGCAAGCATACATTGGATCTTTGCTGCATTAATTACGTTGATTACACCTGTTTTTTTAGATAGTGAGCATGGTATTTTTAAAGATAATCCATGGCCCATATTTGCTTTCTTTTGTGTTATGATGGCTTTACAATTAGTTTGGATATTACTTAAAGTACCAGAAACCAAAGGGGTATCACTAGAAGAGTTACAAAAAAAACTAGTTCAATAAAATAAACAATACTATAAAAGTCATGAAATTTTTTTTTAACCTAAAAACGATTACAAAGAATATTTTTATTTTTTGTTTGTTTTATATTCTTTCTGTTGTTGTACTACAGAATAAATTAATAGCGCAAGAAAAATTATATCAAGAGCCATACCGTCCTCAATATCATTTTAGTCCTAAAGCAAATTGGACCAACGATCCCAATGGATTAGTCTATGTTAAAGGGGTGTATCATCTATTTTATCAATATAATCCATTCGGAAATGTTTGGGGCCATATGACCTGGGGTCACGCCACTAGTAAAGATTTACTTCATTGGGATCATCAGCCCATTGCAATACCAGAAGAAAAAGATACGATGATATTTTCTGGTACTTGTGTATACGATCAGATTAATTCTAGTGGCTTAGGTACCAAAGAAAAACCACCCATGGTAGCCATTTATACAGGCCATATTAAGGATGTTAATCAATCTCAACATGTTGCATTTAGTATTGATGAAGGCAAAACATGGACGAAATATAATAAGAATCCAATTTTAGATTTAGGCAAAAAAGATTTTAGAGATCCAAAAGTTTTTTGGTATGCCCCCAAAAAATACTGGGTGATGTGTGTTAATTTACCACTAGAACATCAAGTACAATTTTATGCTAGTACTAATTTATTAAACTGGAAGTTTTTAAGTGATTTTGGTCCAAAAGGCGATACCACAGGCGTTTGGGAATGCCCCGATTTGGTACAAATTCCAGTCCTTAACTCAACTAATAAAAAATGGGTATTGCAGGTTTCCATGAGTGAAAAAATGCAATATTTTATGGGCGAATTTAATGGGGTAAATTTTATCTTAGACAGCAATCAAAAAACAATACTCAGACCCAATGCCGGGCCAGATTATTATGCTGGTATTACTTATGGTCAATTGCCTGCCAACCATCTTCCAACGACTATAGCCTGGGCAAATAATTGGAGATACGCTGGGAATATTCCCACCAGTCCTTGGAAAGGCGCTATGACATTACCTAGAAATTTATGGGCAGAAAATAATAACGGGGTTTGGCATTTAATTCAAAGACCCATTACAAATTTAAATAGTTTACGAAAAAAATTAGCCTATCAAAAAATAGCTACAGAGGCCAAAGACGAAACCATATCTTTAGAATCCATTGGCATTAACGCAGATGTGTATGAGTGTAATTTTGAATTAAGCAGTGCTAGTAAAGAAAAAGTAGGCATTAGCGTGCTCAACGATAAATTTAGGGGGGTAGAAATTGGCTATGAACCTAGCCTTAAACAAGTGTTTATCAACCGTACCAAAACCAATTCTTTTTCTGAAAAAGAATTTGCTGATATACGTTATTTTACTGCACCCATCAATACGGCAACGGACAAAATTAAATTTAAGGTGTTCGTAGACAATAGTATCATTGAAGTATTTGTAAATGATGGAGAATCTGTATTTACGGTTCAAGCCTTTCCTGTACATAGTGACAAAAACATTAAAATACTTAATACGACAACACAAGGTTCAGTAAAAAATTTACAAATTTATCTACTACAATCTATTTGGTAATAGTTAACTTTGTTAAATTAATAGTGTTCAAATAATTAATTGAAAATATATGCAATTTCGTAATTTTAAAATGGTCGACTATGTTGTGTATGGTCGTGGTTCCTTTAATCAAGTAGATGAAATTATTGCACCCCACCGTAAAGGGAATTTCCCAATGATATTTTTTTTAGATCATTTTTTTATTGGCAAACCACTGGCTAGTAGAATTCCATTAAGAGGGAAGGACAAAATTGTGTATGTAGATGTTACCCATGAGCCTAAAACAAAACAAGTAGATGCCTTGGCTGCCGAGTTAAAAGCCGAGTTTGGAGAAGTGAGCGGTATAATTGGTATTGGCGGAGGCTCTACCTTAGATTTAACTAAAGCGGTTTCCTTAATGATGATCAATCCAGGGTCTTCCGCAGATTACCAAGGTTGGGATTTAGTAAAATTACCTGGTGTATATAAAGTTGGTATACCTACCTTAAGCGGAACGGGTGCTGAAGTTAGCAGAACTACGGTGCTTACAGGGCCAACGCGTAAATTAGGTATGAACTCCGATTTTACTCCATTCAGTCAAATTGTATTAGATCCTGAATTAACTAAAAATGTACCCGCCAATCAGCGTTTTTATACAGGTATGGATTGTTATATACATTGCATTGAAAGTTTAGAAGGAACTTTTTTAAATGAGTTTAGTAAAAGCTATGGTGAAAAAGCATTGGACTTGTGTCAAAAAATATTTGTGCATAAAGACAAATGGGATGAAGAATGTGATGAACAATTAATGATGGCTTCCTTTGCAGGCGGTATGAGTATAGCTTATAGCCAAGTGGGTGTGGCCCATGCAGTAAGTTATGGCCTTAGTTATTTATTAGGAACCAAACATGGCATTGGTAACTGTATTGTCATGAATCATTTAGAAGAATATTATCCAGCAGGAGTAAAGGAATTTAAATATATGGTGGAGAAAAATAAAATAGAAATTCCAACCGGTATTTGTGCCAATTTAACCGAGGAGCAATTTGATACCATGATTAATGTTTCTCTAGGCATGAAACCATTATGGGAAAATGCATTAGGCCCTAATTGGGAAAGCATTATTACGAAAGAAAAATTGCGCGAACTATACGGGAAGTTGTAAAGAATTTATATAACTATTTCGAAAAATTTATAATTTTTTGAATAAATCATAAAAGGGTATTATATAAATTCTTTTATTTAATAAATAAGAATTTATATAACTATTTCGAAAAATTTATAATTTTTTGAATAAATCATAAGAGGTTCAATATTTATTTCTTTATTTTCTAAAAAAGAAATAAATATAACTATTTTAAAAATTAATAATTTTTGAATAAATCATAAGAGGGTATTATATAAATTCTTTTATTTAATAAATAAGAATTTATATAATACCTACTCTGCTTCTGCGACTACTTCTTTTACTTCAGGAATCATGCGTTTCATCATGCCTTCAATACCTGCTTTTAAAGTAACCATACTAGAAGGGCATCCGCTGCAAGAACCTTGCAACATTAAATTAACGATGCCGTCATTATAACTTTTAAATTGTATAGCACCGCCATCCATTTCAACTGCGGGCTTAACATAATTTTCTAATAATTCTTTTATACGTTTTACCACATCATCGTCATCGGCATGCACGGTGTTGGAAGCTTCTTGTTTTATTTTTGCAACTTCTTCCTCATTAACAACGACACCACCTGCTTCTAAATATTCTTTCAAAAAAGTTTTAATGGTAGGAATTACATCTTGCCAATCTTCATTTTCAGTGGCCTTGGTGAGTGTAATAAAATTACTAGCTATAAAAACACTTCTAATAAAGGGGAAACTAAATAATTCTTTTGCCAAAGGAGAGGCGATGGCTAAACTTTCATCAGCTATATCAATACTTTTTCCAGGATACAATAGTTTGTTGGCCACAAACTTCATCGTTTCTGGGTTAGGGGTCATTTCGGTATAAATGCTTACAATGGTATTGCCTGTGGTAATCATAGTTTCTCTTTTTGGTAGAATTGAAAACAAAATTAATCAAAAAGCTTAGGTTGTAACCTGCTTTGGGCTAGTTAATGCTTTATTTTTCCGATATCGAAAGAAGATTAAGGGACAATGCTCAATTTGGCATAGTTGAGCATGATCTTTTTCTCTCCATTTTTGTCAAAAAGAATCACTGCTATGGGATTGTGAGCAGATCCTTCAATTTCTTTGATAACGCCAAATCCAAATTTTTGATGCTCAATTTTACAACCGGCTTCTAAGGAAGACGGATCACAAGGAGTAAAATTAGCCGAAGGAATATGATTTTTATTGAGGGTATGTGGAGCTACTACTGGTAAATAGCTAGGCTTAGTTCCCTCCGTTTTTTTACTGGTTGTTTTCTCTGGATCATTCCAACTTTTATTATTACCGCCATGCATTCTATCGTAAGCAGATCCCCAACCTGAACTTTGGTTGCGAGCACCGCCACCTGAACTTGTTTTGTCAATTTGATCCTCTGGCATTTCATCAATAAATCGGCTTGGATCGTTTTGAACCAATTGCCCATATCGATAACGGGTGTTGGCATAAGTAAGCCACAAATGTTTTTTAGCTCTCGTTACAGCAACATAGAATAATCTTCTTTCTTCTTCTAATTCCTCACGTGTATTAACACTCATACCACTTGGGAATAAAGATTCTTCTAAGCCTACTAAAAATACACAAGCAAATTCTAATCCTTTTGCTGCGTGAACGGTCATTAATTTTACTGTATCCTCATTGCCTGTATCATTGTCTGCATCGGTAATTAAAGTAATTTGTTGTAAGTAAGCGCCTAAACTAATATCACCTAATTCTCCATCTTCATTGCTGGGGCTTTCTGTCCACTCTTTGATAGAGTTTAATAATTCTTGAATGTTTTCGTATCGTGCTAATCCTTCTGTTGATTTATCTGTGAATAATTCTTTAACGATGTTAGTATGTTTGCCTACTTGTACCGCTACATCATAGGCATTGTGCTTAGTCAATTGATTTTGAAAATACTTAATCATCGTAACAAATTCTTCAATAGCGGTAAGGGTCCCTGCTTTAAATCCAAAACCTTTGGCTTTTTCTAACACCTCAAAAAAGGTAATATTCTGCTCTCCTGCAATGACCAAACACTTTTCCATGGTGGTTTTGCCAATGCCACGTGCGGGATAATTAATGATTCTTTTTAAACCTTCTTCGTCTTTGGTATTGACAATAATGCGCAAATAAGCGATATAATCTTTTATTTCTTTTCTTTGATAAAAACTAAGTCCTCCATAAATTTTATAGGCAATACCTGTTCTTCTTAAGCTTTCCTCAAAGGATCTACTTTGTGCATTGGTTCGGTATAAAATTGCGAAGTCTTTATTGTAAAAATGATTTCTTAATTTATTTTCTTGAATGGCGTCCGCAATAAATTTTCCTTCATCATTGTCCGTCATGGTACGCACTAATTTTATTTTATCACCCGCTTCATTTTCGGTCCATAATTCTTTTGGAATTTGTCCTATATTATTTTTTATGACATGATTGGCAACACCAATGATAGATTGACTGCTTCTATAATTTTGTTCTAACTTCACTAACTTTACATCGTCGTAATCTTTTTGAAACTGTAAAATATTCTCAATGGTAGCGCCACGGAAACTATAAATACTTTGCGCATCATCACCTACGACACATAAATTTTCATGCACCGCTGCAAGTAGTTTTGCAATTTGATATTGTACGGGATTGGTATCCTGATACTCATCAATGAGTATGTATTTAAATTTATGTTGGTATTTATGTAATACTTCTGGGAAATTGTTTAATAGCTCATGCATTTTAAATAATAAGTCATCAAAATCCATAGCGCCATTTTTAAAACATCTTGCTGCATAACTTGCATAAATTTCTGCAATGGCAGGTCGATTAGATCTTGCATCTTCTTGTTTCAAAAAAGTATCTACTGCATATTCAGAGGGTCCTACTAATGCATTTTTGGCAGCAGAAATTCGGTTGTGTACAATATTAGGCTTGTATAATTTATCATCTAAGCCCATATCATTGACCACCGCTTTAATTACTGACCTAGAGTCTTCGGTATCATAGATGGTAAAGCTTTTAGGATAACCCAATTTATCTCCTTCCGCTCTTAGTATTCTAGCAAACACACTATGAAATGTACCAATGTACAAATTGCGTGCGTCTGTATTACCAAGTGCTTTTTCTACACGCTCTTTCATTTCAGCCGCAGCCTTATTCGTAAAAGTGAGTGCCAATATATTAAAAGCGTCTACTCCACTATGCATCAAATGAGCAACACGCGTGGTTAACACTTTTGTTTTTCCACTACCGGCCCCTGCTATAATCATCAAGGGGCCCTTTAGATGTAAAACGGCCTCTTTTTGCTTTTCATTTAAACCATTCAAATACGCTTCTTGCATAGGGCGAAGATACACTCCAAATGCTTGATTATAATTGCTGGTGGAAAACTATAAGACGAAAAAATAAAAATTATTTAAATAAAAAGCCCCCCGAAAATTCGAGGGGCTTTTTAAAATAGGGAAAAACTATTTTAAAATCTATAGTTTAATTGTACCAACTACTTTTTTTCAAGTAATTGAAAGAACTGATCTAATTGAGGAAGAATAACAATTCTTGTTCTACGATTAGCTGCTCTGTTATCAGGTGTATCATTTTCTGTTAAAGGAATGTACTCACTTCTTCCAGCTGCAGTCATACGCTTAGGATCAATACCATAAGTTTCTTGTAATATACGAACTATCGTAGTGGCACGCTTAACACTTAAATCCCAGTTGTCTTCCATTAGGTTGCCTGAACTAATAATTTGCTTAGAATCTGTATGGCCTTCTACCATAAATTCAATATTTGGTTGTGCAGCCAATACCTTAGCCACTTTTCCTAATACTACTTTAGCTTTATCTGTTATACTAAAGCTGCCACTTTTAAATAATAATTTATCTGAAATATCTACATAAACTACTCCCTTATCTACTTTAACATTGATGTCTCCATCATTCAAATCCCCAATGGCTCCTTTCAAGTTCATTACCAAATTCATATTGATAGAATCTTTACGTGCCATAGAGCTTTGTAAGCCTTGAATGTATAAATCCTTAGCTCCAATATTGTCTAATGACTTTTTAATACTTTCAGCTTGAGCACCTGTTACAACAGACATGTCTTTCAATTGGCTTAAAACCACATTGTTATTTGATCTTAAAAATTCAACTTGTTTGTTTAAATCATCAATGGTTGATTGTAATGACTTTGTTTTATCGCTTGCTTTTTCTGCATCCGACTTGCTTTTTGTAATAGCATCTTGTGCGTCACGATACTTTCCTTGTAATTCTGCATAAGCACCATTTAATTGTCCAAATTTGGTTTCTGCCTCTTGTAATTTTTTAGGACTTACACAAGAATAAGCACCTAAGCTAATAACAGCAAGTGCTAAAAAAATTTTACTTTTCATTTTTTTTCTTTTTAATTTATATTAAACATCACCAGTGAGTTGTAAAAATACAAATATTGCTTAAAAAGTTAAACAATATTTTGTTAAAGCACCTCAGCTTTCTATGTCTTCGGTAATCCCTAAATTAGGTATATATCCTTGAAAATCCTTAAAAAATTGGACAATTTTAAACTTATCAGCCTTTTCGTCGTCAGAAACAAAAAAGGGCTCAGCAAAAACCACTTTGCGACTTTTAAAATCAAGACCCACCATCACTATAGGGACATTGGCATTTTTGGCAATATGATAAAAGCCCGACCGAAGCTTGGTCACTTTTTTACGGGTTCCTTCTGGAGATAAAGCCAAATGAAAACGCAGCTTTTTATTAAATAGAGCTACCACCTGGTCCACCATATTGTGCTGCTGCCGCCGGTCCACCGGATAGGCGCCTAAATACCTCATTAACCATCCAAGTGGAGGCCAAAAAAGTTCACTTTTCCCTAAAAAATGTACAAATTCAAAATGCATTTTTTTACGAATAGCTAATCCTACAAAAAAATCAAAACTATGTGTATGCGGTGCTACTATAATAATAGACTTAGGCAATTCAAAGTGAAATTTTCCTTCAATTCTCCAACCTCGAATATTAAATAACCACCAAGCTAGTAATTGTTGCATAAATTATAAAACTAAAGTTAATGAAAAATTTCAATTCTTAATTAATGAGCTACATCACTTATTGAGCTGTTCAATTAACCCTGCATTCAATAAGGGGTCTACTTTTTCAGAAATAATCGGAATTAATTCTATTTTAGGTAAGGGCTCTTTATTTACATTTTTTTCATACCACTTATCATAGTACTTTAATAAAATAAAAAAGGCCTCTTTGAATTCTCCTTCTATAATATGATTGATAGCGGTTTTGGTTTCTAGCCCACCCAATCTTTTTTGAATTCTTAAAGTAGCATTCATTAAACTTTGCTTGTCAAATTTTCCATATCCTTCTAAAATAAAATTAAGCCTTTCTTCAAATGGGATGGTTAAAAAATAACACGTACTATTTCTCATTAAATGAAATAAAGGTGTCGGGATTAAAACGGTTCCAATTCTTTGGCTTTCATCTTCAATCCAAATAGGGCCATTATTTTTATTTTGTTCAAGAAGTGAATGAGCTAAACTATTTTCAAACATTTCTTGACTGGGTTGAATGGCTTGTCCAATGGCTCCATAGGCAGATCCTTTATGATGTGCCAAGCCCTCTAAATCAATAACGCTATATTTTCTTTTTTGCAATTCTTGTAAAATTTCTGTCTTACCCGAACCAGTATAACCACCTAAAACTTTACAGGCATAAGGGATATTAAATTGTGCTAACACCCAATTTCTATAAGCTTTATAACCCCCAGTAAGTTGTATCACTTTATAGCCATATACATCTAATAACCAGGCTACTGCTGCACTGCGCATACCGCCTCTCCAACAATGAATGTAAATGGTTGGCTTGGCTGAAGCATTGTTTTTTTGTTTTTCACTCATCCAAGATTCTACTGTTTCAATCATACTAAGCATTTTGTTTCCAAAAAGAGGCAGCCCTGCTTTGATAGCTGCTTCCCTGCTTTGTTTTTTATAAGTAGTACCAATAATAGCACGCTCTTCATTGGTAAATAAAGGAAGATTTTGAGCACTAGGTATGTGCGCATGATCATATTCTGCTGGGCTTCTTACATCAATAATGATGCCTGTAGCTGCTTGAATGATAAAATCCTCGATATTAATTTTTTGTACAGCCATACTATAAAGTTAATCGCTTTATGGCAGCTTCAAGCGCTTCTGTAGAAAATGCTGAAAAGGGAGGCTGTTTAAAATTAAAACGACTTGCTTCTTCTAAAGCTACTTTCAAATTAAAATTTTCTTGATTAAAACATAGTGCCCAATTTTTTTCTTGCCATAAATTTCCTAAATACAATTGCTCTGTTTGACCTGGCGTAGGAATAAAAATTAATTTTTTTCCAAAGGGGATCAGTTCCATCAGCGTGGTATACCCTCCTCTACAAATAATATATTCTGCATTTTGTATTTCTTTCACTAATTCAGTCGCTGCTAAATGCGGATAAATGATAGACCTAGCTGTTTGTTGATAAGCTTTATTATTATTAGGCGTCCCTGCAATAAGAACAAAAGACAGCTTTAATTCATTGCCCATTTTCCATAATAAATTTTCTAATAAAGTTCTTTGTGGTTCAGGCCCCGACACGATGCCTAAAAAAATGTTGGTAGAATTAGTTGTAATAGCATTATTTTTGGCTGCTTCCATTAATCTAGATAAGCAACCCATATACCATATAGGAATGGCCGGCTTATGGGGAGGATTTGATAAAATGCCTGATAAATTATCGTTACCGGCGATATCTGGAATCCAACAAGCAGAAAATCGATTTAACCATGCATATACTAATTTTTGAAATAATCTTGTTGCCCATGTAAAATGCATTTGTAAATTTAACTGATGGGTAATAAATACAGAGGGAACTTGCTGATGATAAAAACCAAAACGATTGTCTGAAATAATTAAATCAAATTGAAATTGTTGCTGCGCCTTCTTTAGCCAGTAGTATTCGTAAACAATACTGTAAATAATTTTAGGAACTTGGGTTAATAAAATTATAGGAAGCACATAGCCCCTTTTAGCATATTTGATTCTATAGCCCCTTAAGTTTAAAAAAGTAGCCGTAGGGAGGGCTTCTTTTAAAATAGTTTCATGATTTTTTTCAGTAGCAATATATACCTCATAGCCTAGGGCTTGTAATGATTTGATGAGGGTAATACACCTTGTGGCGTGTCCCAAACCCCAATCAATGGGTGAAATACAAACGGAAGGCTTTTTCATAAAGTGCTAATTTAATCAATATTATACATGTTTAAAACTGTAAATTTGATTTAGGATTAAAACTACCCCAATGCCTTTATTTACAAAAGATAAATCTATTGCTTTATATGCCGCATTGGTTTCTTTTGGTACCTATGTTTTTGTTTTTGGATTTAGAAAATCTTTTACTGTTTGCACTTTTGATGGATTAACTTTTGGCCCTATTGCTTATAAAACAGCATTGGTGATAAGTCAAATGTTAGGGTATCTATTGGCCAAGTTTTATGGTATTAAATTTATTTCAGGCCTACAGAAGGTAAATCGGTATAAAATTATTTTTTTATTAACTGGAATTTCTTGGTTCGCTTGGTTGTTATTTGCTATTGTTCCAGCGCCCTATAATGTAGTTTTTTTGTTTTTAAATGGATTTCCTTTAGGCATGTTGTGGGGGATTGTTTTTTCTTATGTGGAAGGGCGAAAGAGTACCGATTTCATTGGAGCCGCTTTAGCCGTGAGTTTTATTTTTGCTTCGGGTTGGGTAAAATCGGTAGGCGCTTGGTTAATGGCAGAATATTCTATTACCCAATTTTGGGTTCCTTTTTGTACAGGATTGGTTTTTGCGTTACCACTTATTATATGTGTATATGGTTTAGAAAAAATACCAGCTCCTTCTGAAGAAGACGAGTTATTAAGAACTAAGCGTATCCCAATGACGGGCACGGATAGAAAAAAGTTATTGAAACAATACTTACCAGGCATTATTGCCTTTGTAGTTATTTATTTATTTGCCACTATATTTAGAGATATCCGAGATAATTTTTCTGCTGATATGTGGAAGGAGATGGGTTATACATCGAGCCCTTCTATATTTACACAAACTGAAACCCCTATTACTATTTTTATTTTAATAATTATGGGCGCTGTGGTGCTGATTAAAAATAGTTTTAAAGCATTAATGGTGGCCCATGTTTTTATTTTAATTGGATTTATAGTAGCAGGTGTTTCTACGTATTATTTTTCCTATCATTTATTAACTCCTTTTTGGTGGATGATTTGGGTGGGCCTTGGTTTGTACTTGGTCTATATTCCCTTTAATTCAATTTTCTTCGATCGATTGATTGCTGCATTTTCTATGAAAGGCAACGCTGGCTTCTTTATATATGTTGCGGATTCGGTGGGTTATGTAGGAAGCGTAACGGTAATGCTAGCTAAAGAGGGCATGAGCTTACAAATTAAATGGACGCAATTTTTTTCACAAAGTGTAATGATCCTTTCTCTAGTGGGAATATTCATTACCCTATATGCAATGTATTATTTTTCAAAAAAACATAAGGCAACTCAAGCCATTGCTTCTTTTTAAGCATCTAATGATACAACCTTTTTATTTTTCTAAAGCAAGGACAACGCCGTTAATGCAATAACGTAAACCAGTGGGTGGCGGTCCATCCTCAAAAACATGTCCTAAATGTCCTTTGCATTTTCCGCATTCTACTTCAGTTCTCACCATGCCATGGCTATTGTCGGGAATATAAATAATAGAACTTTTAGTGATTGGTTCAAAAAAGCTAGGCCAGCCACAACCACTTTCAAATTTGGCGGTGCTTTTAAATAAGGGGTTACCACAGGCTGCACAATGAAAAGTACCCACTTCTTTACTTGTTTCAAAAGCGCTACTAAAAGGCCTTTCGGTTCCTTTTTCTCTTGCTATTTGATATACTTCGGGCGATAACACTTGTTTCCAAACACTATCTGCTAGTACCAGCTTTTCTTTGCTCGTAGTGGAGTAAAACTTATTTTTCATTTCTGACATAGCGGCATTATTTAATTTGCTTTTATTCGGATTCTGAGCGCAGGCTCCAAGACTTAGTAATAGGAAACAACAGATGATTTTGTACATAGACTCTTATTCGGTAGTAAAAATACTAACAACTATTCATCTTTTTTGTTTAGTTTATATTTAAAAAAGGAGATTTTTTATAAATCTACGACAGTTCAGTATATTTGTTGTCAACCCTATAGCATGTTTAATTTAATCTTATTTGGCCCTCCGGGCAGCGGCAAAGGCACTCAAAGTGAGCACATTATTGAATCCTTTGGATTACAACACCTGAGTACTGGAAATTTATTAAGAACGGAAATTGCCAACCAAACCACTTTAGGCATGGAAGCAAAGCGTTTAATGGATGCTGGTCAATTAGTACCCGATGCGGTAGTGATTGGTATGGTAGGAAATTTTATGGATGCGCGTCCTGAAGCAAAAGGGTTTTTATTTGATGGTTTTCCGCGCACGACTGCACAATGCGTTGCATTAGATGCTTTATTGAAAGAGAAAAAAAGTGAAATTAATGTGGTGTTAGCCCTTGAGGTAAGTGAAGAAGAATTAGTAAAAAGATTATTGGGTCGTGGTTTAACTTCGGGCCGAAGCGATGACACTAATGAAACAATCATCCGTGCAAGAATTCAAGAGTATCATGATAAAACTACGGCTGTGGCTACTTATTATGCAAAATTTAATAAAGTAGTAGCGGTAACAGGAGAAGGTACGGTGGAAAGTATTTATGCCGATTTGAAAAAAGAAATTGACGCAAGAATTTAATGTTTGCAAAATAGTTGAAATAAAAAAGGAGTCCCATTTATCGGGACTCCTTTTTAGTATTAAAGAGTTTTTTAAATATTTAAACCACCACAAGTACTTATTACTTGACCAGTAATATAGCTACTTAAATCACTTGCTAAAAATAAAGTGGTGTTAGCAATTTCTTCTGCTTTACCAAAACGTCCCAAAGGAATTTTATCTAAAAAAGCTTTTCCTGCATCCCCTTCATTTAAATAATTAGTCATATCGGTTTCAACAAAACCAGGCGCGATGGCATTGCATCTTATATTACGACTTCCAATTTCTAAAGCAATTGATTTAGTAAATCCAATAATACCTGCTTTACTTGCTGCATAACTACTTTGTCCTGCATTACCTCTAATCCCTATAATTGAACTCATATTGATAATACTTCCCGCTTTAGCTTTCATCATGGGACGAATCACTTGCTTGGTCATATTGTATACGCTTTTCAAGTTGGTATTGATAACATCATCCCATTGCTCTGGGGTCATGCGTAATAATAAATTGTCTTTTGAAATACCTGCATTGTTCACACAAATATCTACTGTGCCAAAGCTAGCCACTACGTCATTCACGAAACTTTCACAAGCGGCAAAATCGGCAGCATTGGCTTTATAGGCTTTTGCTTTTACACCTAATTTTTCTATTTCAGCTACCAAGTTATTGGCTTTTTCTGCACTACTATCACTTACATAAGTAAATGCAATATGACTTCCTTGTTCTGCTAGTTTTAATGCAATAGCTGCCCCAATACCGCGTGCAGCGCCTGTAACTATGGCTACTTTTCCTGCTAATAATTTCATTATTTTTTATTTTTAATAAACCAATAAGTATGCATTACTATAATACTAATATTCACAAATATAATAGGATTATCCTGTTTTAAAAAACCATAGCTAATCCAAAGAATACTACCGGACATATTAATGATCCTTAGTTTTCTTTGATCCTGTATTCCAAAGGAACCCACTACAACAGCAGTCGCAATCCAACCTAAGGTATCAATCATTGTATTTATTTCATTATCCTAATTGGTGAATTAATTTTAATTCCTCTACAAATTTACGCTCATTGGAGAGTCTGGGCACTTTATGTTGTCCACCTAGTTTTCCTTTTTGTTTGAGCCATTCATGAAAACAACCCGCTTTAACTGCCGTAATTTGTGGAAGGCCTAGGGCAATATTTTTATGTCTCTTCGCTTCATAATCGCTATTGGCTGCTTGTAAATTTTTATCTAATAAAAAGGTAAAGGCTTCTAGATCTTTTGGATTTTCATCAAATTCTATTAACCATTCATGTGCTCCTTTATTTTGATCCGACATATAAATGGGCGCTGCTGTATATTCCTTAATACTAAGTCCCATAGCAGAACAGGTTTCACTAATCGCTTTATCGCTATTGTCTGCAATCACTTCTTCTCCAAATGCATTGATATATTGTTTTAAACGGCCGCTTACTTTTATGCGAAAAGGATATACACTTACAAATTGTATGGTATCTCCCACTAAGTATCGCCATAAACCACCATTGGTACTAATGATAATTGCATAATTTTTTCCTATTTCTACTTTATTTAAACCGTAGGTTATAGGTTGTTCTTTTCCATATTCTTCAATGGGCATGAATTCATAAAAAATCCCATGTTCTAAATACAATAACATTCCTTCTTCTTCAATTCTATCTTGTGCAGCAAAAAATCCTTCACTAGCATTGTATATTTCTAAGTAATTGCAATCGGGGCCAATGACTTTATTAAATTGTTCTTTGTAAGGAGTAAAGGATACTCCACCATGAATGTATAATTCGAAATTGGGCCAAACTTCTTTTATATTTTTCTTCCCCGTTATTTCTAAAATTCTTTTTAACAAGACCAAGGTCCAAGTAGGAACGCCCGCAATAGAAGTTACATCTTCATTGATGGTACTTTGTGCCAAGCTTTCAATTTTATTTTCCCATTCATCCATTAACGCAATGGAGAGTTCTGGCGTGCGAATAAAGCCTGACCAGAATGGAGAATTTTCTAATAATACAGCACTCAAATCTCCATATTGAATATCATCTTTAATGGGATGCACTTGATGACTTCCTCCAATCACTAATCCCTTTCCAGTTAAAAGATCACTATTGGGAAGCACATGGTAGTAATTGGTTAAAACATCTTTAGATGCTTGAAAATGATTGTCTTCAATACTTTCTTTAGTAAGTGGAATAAATTTACTTTTATCACTGGTCGTCCCACTGCTTTTCGCCAACCATTCTACGGGCGTATTCCATAATACCGCTTCCTCTCCATTCATGATTTGTTCTATAAAGGGCTTTAAATCTTCATATTCGTGAATAGGAACAGTCGCCTTAAATGTGCGAATGTTAAAGATTTCCGCAAACTGATATTTTAAACCAAATTGGGTATACTGGCCATGCGTTATTAAGTCCTGCAATACTTCGCGCTGTGCCGCAATGGGGTCACTTACCCAATGTTCAATGCGCCAATAACGCATTCGGGCTAATCTGGACAGTGCGGGGCTAAAAATTTTCATATCCTCCTCACAATATAAGCATTACGCTTGTATAAATTAATTAATAATGGTAGTATTTAAAGCGACTTATTTTGCTTTTTGGCCCATCTCGATAATCCAATCTTTTCGCTTTAATTCAAAGTTGGTACCTAAGTATAATCTACGCACCTGGTCGTCTTCGGCTAATTCTTCTGCAGTGCCATGTTTGAAAATCTTTCCTTCAATTAATAAATAGGCTCTATCACAAATAGAAAGGGTTTCATTTACATTATGATCTGTAATTAAAATACCTATATCTTTTAATTTTAAACGAGATACTACTGACTGAATATCTTCCACTGCTATAGGATCCACACCAGCAAAGGGTTCATCTAATAAAATAAATTTTGGATCTACCGCCAAGGCACGTGCAATTTCAGTACGGCGACGCTCTCCGCCACTTAAACTATCTCCATTATTTCCACGCACCTGATGCAAATTAAATTCATCCAATAAATTTTCTAATTTATACGCTCTCTCTGCTTTAGTTAATTTGGTCATTTCTAAAACAGCCATAATATTGTCTTCGACAGATAATTTTCTAAACACACTTGCTTCCTGTGGTAAGTAACCTAAGCCCATTTGAGCTCTCTTATACATAGGAAGTTTAGTAATATCTTCTTCATTCAAAAATACACGGCCTTCATCTGGGGCTATTAATCCAACCACCATATAAAAAGTGGTGGTTTTGCCTGCACCATTGGGTCCGAGTAAGCCAACTATCTCTCCTTGCTTTACCGAAATACTTACCTGGTCCACTACCTTACGGCCTTTGTATTGTTTTATTAATTTATCGGTATGTATGGCAAGTATCAATGTAAATAATTTATACAAAAATAAGGGTTATTGGGTCTTTTACCCTTACAGCTTAATAATATTATATATTTTTGCGCAACAAGGGCCAGCTAGTAGGTTTCAATATAGAAACAGCCAGGGCTCATCAAAGCAAATCGCATATGAAGGTTATTGAACATTTGTCTAATGCCAAGGACACATTGGTATCTTTTGAAGTTTTACCTCCTTTAAAAGGGAAAACCATTGCTTATATCTATGAGCATTTAGATCCCTTAATGGAATTTAAGCCGTCATGGATTAATGTTACCTATCATCGCAGTGAAACCGTTGTTCGAAAAAAAGAAGATGGAACGGATGAAAAGATAGATGTGCGCAAGCGTCCAGGAACAGTGGGAATTTGTGCGGCCATCATGAATCATTATAATATTGATGCAGTGCCACATATTATTTGTGGTGGATTTTCTAAAAGAGAAACAGAAGATGCTTTAATTGACTTACAATTTTTAGGGATAGATAATTTATTGGTGTTAAGAGGAGATGCAGAAAAAAATCAAAAAACTTTTATTCCAGAACCCAATGGCAATAAACAAGCCATTGAATTATTACAACAAGTAGTGAGTTTAAATAAGGGCGAATACCTAGATAAAGATATTATTAACGGCAGCAAAACCAATTTTTGTATGGGTGTTTCAGGTTATCCTGAAAAACATTTTGAAGCGCCTAGTATGGAATTTGATTTACAACGTGCCAAAGACAAAGTAGATGCAGGAGCCGAATACATTATGACACAAATGTTTTTTGATAATAAAAAATATTTTGACTACGTGGATGCTTGTAGAAGTATTGGCATTAACGTTCCTATTATTCCAGGATTAAAACCTATCACCAATAAAAAGCAATTGACTGTTTTACCCAATATTTTTTACGTAGACATACCTACTGATTTATCTTCAGCTATGCTAGCGGCAACCACTGATGCTGCTTGTGAGCAAGTGGGAACTGAATGGTTGATTCAACAAAGCAAGGAACTAAAAGCAGCAGGGGTACCAGTTTTACATTATTATACTTTAGGCAAACCTAAGGTGGTGAAGGATGTCGTGGCTGCTGTGTTTTAGAATAAATTTATTTCTATTTTAAAAATAGCTATTGTTTATTTCTTTTTATTGGCATTCACTAAAAAATCATTGAATTGTTCTAAGCTCAAATTTTTTGCAATAATTTTTTTATTGCTATCTAATAAATAAAAAGTAGGCGTTTTGTATACATCATACAATTGACGAATAGTAGTGGGCAAACCAGCTTGTATTTCTTTATTTAAATCGGCCTCTGTTTGGTAAGCATGTATCCATTCTTCCAAATGATTTTCTTGTATAAAAGTTTTCCAAGCAGCCAATTCTTTAAAATTAATATTTACAGAAAATATTTTTACTTGTAAGTCTTTCCAACCTGTTTTATAAAAAGAATCTAGCCTTGGTATTTCTATTTTACAGTGACTACAAGTGGGGTCCCAAAAAGCCACTATAGTGTAATTTGATTTTTGATCGTATAATGAAATCTTTTTATCATCGGGGGTGTTAATAATCAAGCTAGGTGCGGCTAAACCCAATTGATTGGCCATCATACTATAGGCTCTTTCTGTAATTGATTTTTTGGAATCCTCATTTAAAAGTACCGTATCGCCTTTCGCAAAAAAGTTTTGATACAGGTGTAAAAATACTTTATCCTGTCCCATAAATTCTGGCGCTATATATTTATTGGTAAATTTAAAAAGTAAAAAAGGATAAATTTCTTTACCTGTTTTAGCCACCGTTAACATGTAATGGACTTCTTCAATAATAGAATCTGGTTCACGAGAAACATAATTTTTGAAATATTCATCTAATTTATCCTCAAAAAAGGGGGTGCGAACCAAACGGTTGTCATTAAAAATAATATTATCCCAAAAATGATTTTTTACAAAATAATAGGGATATAAAGAATCTGCTTTTCCTTTAACTATAGGAATAGCTGGTGCTTCTGGCCTTTGCATCACATTTAATAAATAGCTCATCATTGACTTTGGATGCGCCAGTATAAAGGCGTTTCTTTTTTCTTTTATTTCTTTGTCTTTTCCTAAATACGCCCCTTTAAAAAGTGCCGAATCTGCTGCATTATTTGCTATTTTCAACTGATTTTGTAAATTATTTAATTGCACAAAAAGACCATTGATGTCTTTTGAATAGGTTTGGAATAAAGTATTGTCTGGGGATCCTGTTATGGTAACCTTATCTAATGCAAGGGTATCTGCAACCATTTTGAAATGTTGCTCCTCATCAATTAAAAAATCAAATAAAATTGAATATTTTGGAGAGATAACAAAATAAATACCTGGAGTTAATTTTTGTTTTGATTCAAATACGCCTTCACTTTTTTCATTCAATAAGCAGGAGTCAGCCAGCACTTTGTTTTTACCATAATTGGTACCAATAAAAATTTTAGTGTTTTGATAGGGCTTCAAGGTGATTTGAATACTATGACCCATTTTCTTTTTTACTGTAGGTGCAGTTGTTTTTTTGACTTGTGCAAAACCCAACAAGGGCATAAAAAACAAAATCCATAAAAAATTTCTCATATAAAGTCAATTTTCTTATTATTCTTTATTGTTCAGGTAAAAATAACAATATAAATAACAATCTAGTGTACAATTAATGCTCAGTTTTAATCAAATTTAAGGCTTAGCATAGTACCTTTGTTACAGTGAGAAAATTTAAACAAGCCCCCTTACTAGAAAAAGTATTAATTGAGGATTATGCCGCTGAAGGGAAGGCCCTTGCGCGAGTAAACGGGAAAGTGATTTTTGTTGAAGGGGCGGTACCTGGGGATATAGTAGACATTCAATTACAAAAAAACAAGGCCGATTGGGGCGAAGGTTTTGTAAAACATTTTCATAGTTATTCGGCTATACGTGTAAAGCCATTTTGTAGCCATTTTGGAGTATGTGGAGGTTGTCAATGGCAAATGCTTCCCTATGAACAACAATTGGTCTATAAGCACAAGCAAGTAGTTGATAATTTAACACGTATCGCAAAAGTGGCATTGCCTCCTATTCCAGCAATTATTGGAGCGCTTGAGACCCAGGGCTATCGCAATAAAGTAGAATATACTTTTGCTACTGAAAAATTTATTCCTTTTGCAGAATTTAAAGCCATGAAAGCAGAGGCGGAAGAAAATCCAAATGCAATTATCCCGGACAAAGTACCTGGAGTTGCCGGTTTTCATGCAAGAGGCTTTTTCGAAAAAGTAGTTGAGATAGACCTTTGTTATTTACAATCCGAACCCACTAATGCTTTAAGAAAAACTGTTGTTGAATTTGCACTTGCACACAAGATGCCCTTTTACAATATTAAACTGCACACTGGCTGGGTGCGCAATATGTTTATTCGTAACACAACCAAAGGAGAGTGGATGGTTAATTTAGTGTTGGGTTATGAAGCTGAAGAAAAAAGAACAGCCTTGTTTGAAATTTTACTTACTCGCTTCCCCCAAATTACTACTTTGTTGTATACCATTAATGGCAAAAGGAATGATAGCATGCAGGACCTAGTGCCACAAGTGTATTCGGGCAATGGGTATATTACAGAAATGCTGGAAGATTTTAAATTTAAGATAAGCCCTAAATCTTTTTTTCAAACCAATTCCAAGCAAGCCGAAAAATTATATCAAGTAACTCGCGACTTTGCCGAGTTAACAGGCAAGGAAATTGTGTATGATTTGTATTGTGGTACAGGAAGCATCGGCATTTTTTGTAGTAAGCATGCAAAAAAAATAATTGGGGTGGAGATGGTGGAAGAAGCCATTGAAGATGCCAAAGAAAATGCGCTGATGAATCATTTAACCGACACTGCTTTTTTTGCAGGGGACGTTATTAAAATTTGTGATACCGAATTTTTTGAAACCCATGGGAAGCCAGATGTAATCATTACAGATCCACCCAGGGCGGGCATGCATGAAAAACTAGTACATAAACTTTTGGCCATGGAAGCGCCCATTATAGTGTACGTAAGTTGTAACCCTGCTACTCAAGCAAGAGACTTATCTTTATTGAACGAAAAATATACGGTGACGAAAATACAACCTGTGGATATGTTTCCTCATACCTTGCATATTGAAAATGTTGTACAATTAAAAAGAACCGATTTATTATAATAAGCAAATAGAAAAGAATGACTCAATTTAGGCCCACCCGTTTTGAAGTATTACCCACCATTATAAAAAATTTATTAATTATCAATGGCTTGGTCTTTTTAGCACAAAATACTTTTGCAGGACCCACCAGCGCTTTTTCTATTGAGGATTATTTTGCTTTGCATGCTTGGCAAAGTAGCTTATATAAGCCATGGCAGATTATTACACATATGTTTTTACATGGCGACTTTGGACATATTTTAGGAAATATGTTTGCCTTATGGATGTTTGGATCCATTTTAGAAAATGTATGGGGACCCAAACGATTTTTATTATTTTATTTTTTATGTGGCGTAGGTGCAGCGGTGATTCACTTATTAATCTTATCCTATCAGCTCATTCCTATGACCAATGAATATGAACAGCTTTTAAGATTAAGTAAGTCCAATGCTCCAGGATTTAGTGATGCCGTTTTGGCATTTTCAAAAGCGCATAATATTCCCTTAGCAAGAATTTTAGCCGACAATAAGGTAACCTTAACTACCCCTGGTTTAGCACCAGAATTAATGGAACTGATTACGTCCTATCATAATAAAGTATTAAGTACGGCTACCTTAGGAGCAAGCGGAGCTGTATTTGGCATCTTAATTGCCTTTGTTTATTTATTCCCTAATACCTATATCTATATTTATTTTCTATTCCCTATCAAAGCGAAGTGGTTGGGGCTATTGTATTTTGCTTTTGAATTGTATAAAGCGATAGAAAATTCAGCGGGGGACAATGTAGCAAGGTGGGCGCACGTGGGAGGCGCTTTGGTGGGTTTTGTATTAGTGTACCTTTGGAATAAGCGCAAGCATCAACCCTTTGCCTAATTCATTAATAATAGTAAATGCAAGAAATAAATTCACAGAAGCCTATTATTGGCGCCGATAACAATTCCTTAATTGCATTAATCTCTATAAATTTAGTGGTATATGCATTCATTGGTTTTTTGAAAGTAGTGTATTATTTAAGTAGTTATCCCTTAGAGCAGTTTTATGCGCAAGTAGTTAACCCCACCATTTTATTTTCCAATTTTCAACTGGTACTTCATCAACCCTGGAGTTTATTTACGTACAATTGGGTCCATAATGGATTTTGGATTTTATTAAATAACATGATATGGCTCACTGCTTTCGGATTGGTATTGCAATTGTCCAATGCCAACAAGCACTTATTCCCCATTTATTTTTATAGTGGATTAATTTCAGGGCTTGTATTTTGTTTTGTAGGGGCTAGTGTTCCTCTAATGGGGGCAGGCATTAGTGTTATGGCTATTGTAGTAGCTGCAGTGGTGCTACAACCACAATATCGATTATTAGAAAATTTAGGAGGTGGAATACCCTTATGGATATTGGGTTTGGTTTATTTTGTAATTCAAGGTTTTTCCTTAATGCATGCAGAATGGCCTATTATTATTGTCAGTTTCGTTGGTGCAGTAACAGGAGCCTTATATATTTTGTTATTAAAAAAAGGGTTTGATATAGGAAAGTGGATGCATCAACTATTACATTTGTTAAACAATAGCCTGGCCCCTAAAAAATAATTCCAATATCTAATGGCAAAAAAATCAAGAATAAGAAATTTAGGAAAGCGCATCTTATTCTTAATTAATCTGTTGGTTACCTTATTATTTTTGTACCCAACTTTTTTTACGCCCATCTCTTTAATTTGGATCAATGGTTTTTTAGGATTGATGGCGCCTTATTTATTGGCTATTGAAATTTTATTATTAATCATTTGGCTAATAGCCAAGCCGATGGTTTCTTTATTTCCATTAGTAACATTAGCTATAGGATGGAAAACTTGTTTGGTTTTATTTGCATGGCATCCTGGCATTCCATTTTCTCAGAAAAAGAAAGAGAATACTTTAAGAATTATTAGTTGGAACGTAAAAGGATTTAATGGAATGGGTGTGAATACCAATTTAAAATTACGTACACAAGAAATAGCTTATTCTATACAAAAATGGGATCCGGATATTGTTTGTTTACAAGAATATAATACCAATGAACGTCCTAATGATATAGCCAATCACTCAGTTTACTTTACAAAAAAATTACCTTATTATTTTTTTTCAAAAGATTTTCAGACCATCGAAAAAGATTATTATGCGGGCTGTATCGTTTTTTCTAAATATAAAATCATACATGCGGAACGTGTTGGCTTTTTGAATCAAGAAAGTCTCCTCTCAGTAACTATTTTAAAAGGAGATGATACCATTCAGGTTTTCACTACCCATTTGGCTTCTTATAGGTTTAAAGCAAATGATTACGAAGCCATTGAAGAGCCCGCTTTTTCTAGTACAATGGCTTTAACTGCCAATCGCGGGGTGCTCCGAAAATTGCGCAATTCCTTTGTAGAAAGAGCGGTACAAGCAGAAATCGTTCAGCATCATTTATCAAAAAGTCCTTATCCAAGCATTATCACAGGCGATTTCAATGATGTGCCTAGTTCTTATACTTATCATACCATCAAAGGAAATTGGCAGGATGCTTTTTTAGCAAAAGGCTTTGGTATAGGGGCGACCTATTTAGGCATATCACCTACTTTAAGAATTGATTATATTTTAGCCAATGATGCCTGGGAAGTAAAGGCCTGGGAGTCGATGGATGAAAATTTAAGCGACCACCATATGATCATGGCCGACTTACTTTTAAAGAAGAATTAACCTAGTTTATTTAAAATAAAATATCTTTGAGCCAATACTCATTATGGCACTCAAAATATACAATTCGCTTACTAGACAAAAAGAAGTTTTCGAACCCATCAATGCACCATATGTTGGTATGTATGTTTGTGGCCCTACAGTAAGTGGTGAAAGTCATTTAGGGCATGCAAGACCCTTTATCACCTTTGATGTATTGTATCGTTATTTATTACATCTTGGTTATAAAGTTAGGTATGTAAGAAATATTACCGATGCAGGTCACTTTGAAGAAGAAGGGAAAGTGGCGGAAGACAAGATTGCCAGTAAAGCTATTTTAGAAAAGTTAGAACCCATGGAGTTGGTTCAAAAGTATACGCATTTGTATCATTGGGCCATGGATCAATTTAATAATTTACCGCCTAGTATAGAACCTACTGCTACGGGCCATATTATTGAACAAATAGAAATGATCAAAAAAATAATGACAGATGGCTTTGCCTATGAAGCCAATGGGTCGGTTTATTTTGATGTAATTAAATACAATGAAGTGTATTCTAAAAAGAATCAACCTTATGGAATATTAAGCGGGCGTAATTTGGAAGATCAATTAGACACCACGCGTGAATTAGACAATCAAGACGAGAAAAAAAATAAAGTAGATTTTGCTTTATGGAAAAAAGCGCCTGTTGAACACATTATGCGTTGGCAAAGTCCATGGGGCGAAGGCTTTCCGGGCTGGCATATTGAATGCTCTGCCATGGCCACAAAATATTTAGGAAAAAAATTTGATATACATGGTGGTGGAATGGATTTGCAATTTCCACATCATGAGTGTGAGATAGCACAAAGTACAGTTTGCAATCATGAACTGCCAGCACGTTATTGGGTGCATAATAATATGATTACCATTAACGGACGAAAAATGGGAAAGAGTTATAACAATGTGGTGAAGTTAAGTGAGCTATTCGATGGCAGTCATCTAATTTTAACACAGGCCTATAGTCCTATGACGGTTCGATTTTTTATTTTACAAAGTCAATACCGCGGTACGCTCGATTTTAGCAATGAAGCTTTACAGGCGTCTGAAAAAGCACTACGCCGTTTAATGGATGCGTATGAATGGTTAAAAGCTCAAAGTTTTACTAGTGAAAAAAAATCAACCGATACTTCTTTAGACCAACAACTAAAAACATGGGTAAATGAATTACCTGAGTTTATGGAAGATGATTTAAATACGGCGAAGGTAGTGGCTAATTTATTTGAAATGGTCCCAGTGATCAATTCTCTTAAGGACAAACATATTTCTGCAGAGGCTGTATCAGGAGCTACCTGGCAATTGGTACAAGCGCAGCTTACTTTATTTATAGAGCAAGTGCTTGGAATAAAAGTAGAATCTGGCGCCAATAAAAAACAATTAAATGGGGTCATTCATTTATTAATTGATATTCGTAAAGAAGCAAAAGCAAAGAAAGATTTTGCCACCAGCGATAAAATTCGCAATCAATTATTGGAAATGGGTATTCAGATAAAAGACGAAAAGGACGGAGAGGTAAGTTTTACTTTTTCTTAATCTACTAATTTAATTCTATTCTTAAGAGTGATCACAATCGTCTTCATGGGCATGATTGTGGACGCGACAGCGTAGGTGATTGGAAACATGTGCAAATATGATTAAAAAGGCAGCAGGGAAAAGCAACCAAATTTCTATAGACCTAAATACCATTCTACTTAACATGATAAGAATACCCAAGGAAAACAATAGTATGGGTGTATAAGAATGATGATGTTTTTTGTACCCATGGTATAAAGAATAAGCACCTATTGCAAAAGAAAGTAAAATCATCCCTAGTTCAAATTGGGTATTGTGTAATATATTTATTCCCATTAAAGGCAAACTGCTAAAAAATAAAGGCAATAGTGCGCAATGTATGGCACAAGCCAATGAAGCTCCAATACCAATGGCGTCCCAATTCCATTTTTTAAACATAGTGCAAAGGTAATCCAAATACTAGCAAGAAAATAATATTACCTTTGGGGGGTATTTATAGGACTAATTAAATTTTTCTTTTTATGTCAAAAAAACTGGGGGTTTATTTGTTATTTTTTGCCTTATTGTTGGCAGGCTTTTATTATTTTTTATTTAAAGGGACCGATAATTGGAAAGTACAATTACCCGTTTTAAGCTATGTGCAACCTTTTCACTTTACCAATCAGGATGGAAATAGTTTTACTGATAAAGAGCTCTTAAATAAAATAACGGTAGTGGAATATTTTTTCACTACTTGTAAAGGTATTTGCCCCAAATTAAATACCAATATGAAAGACATTTATGCTATTTATAAAAATGATGCCGATTTTCAAATTGTCTCCCATACTTGTAATCCTAGTACAGACTCGGTTCCCGTACTAAAAAAATATGCCGATTCCTTAGGAGTCGATACAAAAAAATGGATTTTTTTAACAGGTAGAAAAGATAGTTTATACCAAATGGCCAGAGGCTCTTATTTGTTAGACGACCCTAAAAACAATGTTGAAAAAATAGAGGATCAGTTTATTCATACCCAATTTTTCGCATTAGTAGATAGAAAAGGAAAAGTAAGAGGAAAAATTTATGATGGGTTGAAATCATTAGAAATTGAGCAATTAAAACAAGACATTGCTAAATTATTAAAAGATAAATAACAACTACATGATATTTGTTACAGGGGCTAGCGGTTTAGTAGGATCTCATCTAATACAATCATTAGTTGCTAAAGAAAAAAAAGTAACCGCTTTGTATAGAAAGCAAATTCCTCAATTTGATGGCGCCGATAAAGTGCATTGGATCCAAGGAGATCTATTAGACATTGTGTCTTTAGAACAAGCCATGGAGGGCATACATCAAGTATATCATTGTGCTGCCATTGTTTCTTTTGTGCCAAGTCAAAGTGCGCGCATGTTAAAAGCCAATCAGGAGGGTACGGCCAATGTGGTCAATATTTGTATCGAGAAAAAAATTAATAAATTGATCTTTGTCAGTTCCGTTGCTGCCTTGGGTCGTATTAGGGAAGATGCTCCAATAGATGAAAGCATGAGCTGGACACCCGCTACTAGTAATAGTGTCTATGGTCAATCTAAATATTTAGCCGAAATGGAAGTATGGCGAGGCATGGCAGAGGGATTAAATGTAGCGATTGTGAATCCTGTAATCATTTTTGGTGCTGGTGATTGGACTAAAGGGTCTTCAGAAATTTTTAAATCGGCTTATGACCAATTTCCTTGGTATACTAATGGAGTAAGTGGCTTTGTAGATGTATTAGATGTAATTGATGCGATGCAGTTATTAATGGATAGCACTATTACTGGACAACGTTATGTGATTAGTGCAGAAAATTTAAGTTATCAAACTGTTTTTACTAAAATAGCGCAGGCATTTAATAAACGACCTCCTCATAGAAAAGTAACGCCTTTATTGGCAGCTATTGTATGGAGATTAGAAGCTATAAAAGGAATCCTTACCCGCAAAACGCCTTTACTTACGAAAGAGACAGCGGCTACAGCCCAAGCGGTGGTTCATTTTAATAATGATAAATTTTTAAAAGCCTTTCCCGATTTTAAATATCGTACGTTGGAAACTACTATTGTTAGGGTGTGTAAGGAATTAAAAAAATTACATCAACTAGCCTAGTTCATTAAGTGATGAATTGAATAAGGGATATAAAATTTATTCCATCATTTTTTTCCAAAGTTCAGGAATGCGTTTAATCCAAACCAGTTCCCTTCTTTTAATACCGGCTTCTTCTGCAGGAAAGCCCATGTATACTTTATTGCCTTCTAAACTTCCCACCACCCCAGCTCTTCCAAGCAAGGTAGCATTCTCCCCAATGGTTAAGGTTTTACCCACTCCCACTTGTCCCCAAAGGGTTACTCCCGATTTTATTTTAACGCCACCGGCAACACCTACTTGAGCAGCAAATAAACAATTGGCTTCAATTTGAGTGTCATGTCCAATATGTACCATATTGTCCATTTTAGTACCCATACCAATAATGGTATCACCACTAACCCCTTTGTCAATGGTACAATTAGCCCCTATTTCTACCTTATCTTCTATAATAACCCTACCGCAACTAGGCATTTTCTTATACCAAGCCGGCCTATTCTTTTTTGTATTATAATAAAAGGCATCACTTCCAATGACGGTCCCTGCTTGAATGATTACTTCATCTCCTATAATGGTATCTGCTAGTAGGGTAACATTAGGGTAAATCAAACAGTTTTTACCAATGCTTACATTGGCCCCAATAAAAACACGAGGCATAATGATGGTACCTGCACCAATAAGGGCATCCTTACTTATTGCTTGATCATTTAATTGTAAAGGTTTAAAATGCTGTACAATTTTTGAATAAGCTTCAAAGGGGTCGGCACAAAATAATAAAGCCTTCCCTGCAGGAACGCTAACTTCTTTATTATTGATAATGATACAGCTTGCAGCACTATTTAAACAAGTTTCATAATATTTAGGATGATCAACAAAAACAATATCGCCCATTTCCACTTGATGAATTTCATTCACTCCAGTAATTTCTAACTGATTATTACCTATAATTTCTGACTCAGTGAAAGTAGATAACCATTGTACCGAAATAGGTGCAGGGAGCTTCATATGTATGTTTTTGGCCTAAATCAAAGGTAACGAGGGTTTTTTGTAAAAAAATCTTTTTACCCATTTTCTCTATAAAAAAAGGGGTTATCGATTGCAAATAAGTGCATTTCATTACAATTAAATTTATCTAATATAAAAAACGATTCATTTCTGTAATCCTTTATCCATCAATGTTACAAGCGTTTAATTAAAAATAAAGTAAAAAAAATATTTTATTTATTTCAATAAAATCACCTTCTAATATATTTTTTTAAAATTGACTTTTTGGTCTAATTGTGGATAACGTCAATAAATTTGTTTAAAATATTTTTTGAATTAGAAAAAAGTATATTTAATATTGTGAAGGGAATCTAATTCCCGTACTTACTAACCCATCTATATACGAGGTCCTCTTGAGCATTCAGGGGGACTTTGTTTTTATAGAAACTTTTATTTTTATCAACTACTATTTAATATATAAACCATTTCAGGTGTTAAGTCAATTTACCAGTCCCGATGGAAAATTATGCTTAAAAGATATGATGGAGGTACCTAATGATGTTTATCCAGTAGGTCGATTAGATTATGATAGTGAGGGTTTACTCTTATTAACGAATGATACCAAAATCAATCATCAATTACTAGCGCCACAATTTGAACATAAAAGAATTTATTGGGTTCAAGTTGAAGGAATGATTAATAACGAAGCCATTGCAATGCTTACACAAGGCGTAACTATTAATAATAACGGTATCGTATTTAAAACCAAGCCTGCGCGTGTTGCCCTATTAGAAGACGATATAGCAGTACCTGAGCGAAAACCCCCTATTCGCTTTAGAAAAAACATTCCCACTTCTTGGGTACAGATACAACTAACAGAAGGCAAGAATAGACAGGTAAGAAAAATGTTTGCATCGGTTCATTTCCCCGTATTGCGCTTGATACGGGCTCAAATAGGGAAATTTACCATTGAGGGCATGCAACCTGGAGATTTAATTACATTAAGTAATGAGGCGGTTCATGAAGGCTTCTTTCGTTAATTGACTGCTAAGTTTTACTTTTGCACTAATAATATATTATCAATGAGTCAATCGCTATCAGAACAAGAAATTATAAGACGTGAAAAATTAGCCCAATTAGAGGCAGCGGGCATCAATCCTTACCCGGCCCCTTTATATCCAGTTTCTCATTATTCTAACGATATCAAGCAAAATTTTACCGAAGAAAATAAAGATCAATATGCAGCAGTATGTGTAGCCGGAAGAATTATGAGTGTGAATGATAAGGGTAAAGTACTATTTGTTAAAATACAGGACGACAAGGGCATTCTTCAATTATATATAAAGAGAGATGAAATTTGTCCTGATGAAGACAAATCCTATTGGGAGGTCATTACAAAAAACGCAATGGACTTGGGCGATATTATTGGTTCTACTGGGTATGTATTTATCACTAAAACAGGAGAGATATCTTTACATTCTAGCACGCTCACATTATTGGCGAAATCTTTAAAACCACTTCCTGTGGTGAAGAGAGACGATGAGGGCCATGTATTTGATGCAGTTACCGACCCTGAATTTAGATACCGCCAACGCTATGCCGACTTAATTATTAATCCATCGGTTAAAGAAACTTTTGTAAAGCGCACTTTATTAATAGCCACCATTCGTGATTTTTTAAATAGTCATGGGGCTTTAGAAGTAGATACACCGGTGTTGCAAGCTATACCGGGTGGGGCAGCTGCAAGGCCTTTTACTACACATCACAATGCATTGGATGTACCTTTTTATTTGCGTATCGCCAATGAATTGTATTTAAAAAGATTAATAGTAGGTGGCTTTGAGTGGGTATATGAGTTTAGTAGAAATTTTAGAAATGAGGGAATGGATCGTACCCATAATCCAGAGTTTACCGTTTTGGAATGGTACACAGCGTATAAAGATTATTTATGGATGATGGAAATAACAGAACAGCTTGTTGAAAAAATTGCATTGACCTTGCATGGTACTACCGAATTAACCGTAGGCGATAAAACCATTAATTTTAAAGCTCCATTTAGACGCATTAGTATTATAGAAGCCATACAAGAAAATACTGGTATTGATATCACGGGTATGGAAGAAGCCGCCTTAAGAGAGGTTTGTAAGAAATTACATATTGATGTGGCGCCTACCATTGGAAAAGGAAAGTTGATTGATGAAATATTTGGAGCTACCAGCGAACCTAAATACATCCAGCCTACTTTTATTATTGATTATCCAATTGAAATGAGCCCGTTAACCAAGAAGCACCGTAGCAAAGCAGGATTGGTAGAAAGATTTGAACTAATGGTCAATGGTAAAGAATTGGCCAATGCCTATACCGAGTTAAATGATCCTATCGATCAACGCAAGCGATTTGAGGACCAGGTTGCTTTAATGGAAAGAGGAGATGATGAAGCCATGTTTATAGACCATGACTTTTTAAGAGCTCTAGAATATGGCATGCCACCTACTTCAGGCATTGGTATTGGAATAGACCGCTTATGTATGATGATGTTGAATCAACCCTCTATACAAGATGTGTTGTTCTTCCCGCAAATGCGCCCCGAGAACACAAATGAGTAAGTGCTAAAATAACAAGGCACCCGTTTATGGGTTGCCTTGAAAAAATCATAAGATAAAATTAAAGAGATTCATTCATTTTTATAATGAATCTCTTTAATAACGCACCCGTTTATGGGTTGCCTTGAAAAAATCATAAGAGTTAATAAAATAGAATCATTATTATTTTTAATGATTCTATTTTATTAAACTAATCTCTATAATTTAACGCGGGTTTTATATCACCTAATATCGCTTTGTATTTATAATCTCCTTTAGATTGTTTAAACTCTTCAATAGCTTTTGCAAGTAATACAGGGTTGCTCATCAAATCAATAGCGGTTAAAGCCATTGTTTTACTGGCTACTAACATTCCCTTCGTTCCAATTTCAGTTCCACCAACAGCTACTGCTTGCCAGCTATGTGCAGGGGTGCCTGGTACCCAAGTGGCAGCTCGTAAACCAACAGTAGGTAAGGCATAGCTAACATCCCCCACATCGGTAGAGCCACTATTGCCTTCATTGACATAGCTAAGTGGCTTTACTGTAGCTGCAGTGGCAACATCTACTTTTGTACCAATAAAACTAGGCTCAATTTTTTTTGCAAAATTTAATTCAGCTTCTGTATACATAACACCACCCACTTTTTCTAAATTAGTTTGCATGGCTTCTGCCAAGGTTTTATTAATTAATAAATCGTGTGTTCCACCAATGATATCATATTTCATGGTGGTACCTGTGCCTATAGCAGCACCTTCAGCAGCTTTTACCACTCTGTCAAAAATTTCAACTACGTCTTTACGTTTTGGATGACGTACATAATAATAAGCTTCTGCAAAATCAGGAACAACATTTGGTGCTTTACCACCACTAGTAATGATATAATGTATTCTAGTTTCTTGCGGAACGTGTTCACGCATCATATTGACCATATTGTCCATGGCTTCTACTGCATCTAAAGAAGAACGACCTTGTTCTGGTTGAGCAGCAGCATGTGCTGAAATACCATAAAATTTAAACTTAGCCGATTTATTGGCTAAGGCACTCGTAGTGGTTATTGCATTAACATCATCAGGATGCCAATGTATCATAGCATCTACTCCATTAAATAAACCCGCACGCACCATAAACACTTTACCACTTCCGCCTTCTTCCGCAGGGCAACCATATACTTTAATAGTACCTTTTAGTTTTCCTGCAACCATTAAATCTTTTATAGCAATTCCAGCGCTAACAGAAGCGGTTCCAAATAAATGGTGACCACAACCATGTCCAGCATTTTTTCCTGCAATAGGATTTTTTTCTGTGCTAGCAGTTTGTGACAATCCTGGCAGGGCATCATACTCTGCTAAAATTCCAATCACAGGAGAACCAATGCCATAAGTAGCTACAAAGGCAGTAGGAATTTCAGCAACACCAGTTTCTACTGTAAAGCCCGCTGCTTTTAAATTTTGTACATGCAAGGCGGCACTTTTATTTTCTTTATAACCCACTTCGGCATAATCCCAAATTTGCAAGGCTGTTTTTTTATCTGCTTCATAGGCATTATTTAATGCAACAAGTGCTATTTCTTTATTAGCATTTATTTGTTGTGTGGCAGGGTCTACTTTATTTTTCTTTTGCGCAAATACACTTACACTAAATAAAAGTAATCCGGCAATTATAATTGGCTTCATAAAATGGGTATTTAAATTGAAATAATTAAAAAGGAATAAAATATTATAAAAATAAGTCGTAAAATAATTTAGCACCGGGCACTACCGAATAATGGGCCAAATCGGTAATTCCTTCAGCAGCTAGTACTTCTTCGTCAATAAAAGTTTTACCCGTATACTGTAATTTTTCTTTACTCAAAATAAAAAATGCTGCGTCTGCAATAATATCCGTGGTGCGACTCATATTAGCTAATGCTTGTCCACCTAATAAGTTTCTAACCGCGGCAGTATCAATGGTAGTGCGCGGCCACAAAGAGTTACAAGCAATGTTATCATCTTTAAATTCTTCCGCCCAACCAATGGTCATCATACTCATATCATATTTTGAAATGGTATAAGCTACATGTGGTCCTAACCATTTTGGTGCCATATTAATGGGCGGCGATAAAGTTAAAATATGTGCATGAGCTGATTTTCTTAAATAAGGCAAAGCATGTTGTACCACCAAAAATGTACCACGTACATTAATACTATGCATTAGATCAAATCTTTTGCTAGGGGTGCTCGCGGTATCGGTTAATTGAATCGCACTTGCATTGTTAATGACAATATCAATGCCCCCAAATTTTTCAACAGTTTGTTGAATGGCCGCTGCAATTTGTGCTTCGTCTCTAATATCTACTTGTACCGCCAAAGCTTTTACACCCAAGGCTTCTACTTCAGCAGCTGCGGAAAAAATAGTACCTCCTAAACGGGGGTCTTCTTGTACCGACTTTGCAGCAATAACAATGTTTGCACCCGCTGCAGCTAGTTTTAAAGCCATGGCTTTACCAATTCCTCTACTCCCACCTGTTATAAAAACAGTTTTTCCTTGTAATGACATAAATTTATTTTTTAAGAGTTTACTAAAAATTCATCAATAAGCGCCGCCACTTCTTTACAGGCAATGTCAAGTGTTTCGTTTTTTACAATCGCTTTAAATTCATTACTAAAGCTCATTTCAAAAGTAGCTTTCTCTAATCTAATTTTTATAGACTCTGGTGATTCGGTTTCTCTTTTCTCTAATCTTTCTTGTAAGACTTCAATAGAAGGAGGCATAATAAAAATAGAAAGACAATCCGCTCCCAATTGTTTTTGTACTTCTAAGGCGCCTTTCACATCAATGTCTAATACGGGTACTTTTTCTTGCTCCCAAATTCGAGTCAGTTCTGATTTAAGCGTACCATAATAAACATCTTTATAGACCATTTCATATTCTAAAAAGTCATTTTGATAGATATGTCCTTCAAATGCAGCTGGGGTTATGAAATGGTAGGCAATTCCATCCTGCTCAGAACCTCTTGGTGCTCTTGTGGTAGCTGAAACCGAAAAAGAAAGATTGGGATAATTCTTTAATAAGTAATTGGTTATAGAGGTTTTACCCGCCCCCGAAGGTGCAGTTAGGATAATTACTTTCTTAACTGCACTTTTTAATATTGCTGACATCCTCAAATAGGTTTAATAGGCTTTTGCCAGGACTAAATTAGTGAATTACTTGCTAAATAAATAATTACACTAACGGTTGTTGACAAGTTCAAATATGGTGTATATTTATCTCGCTAAAATTATTCCAACCAAAAATTTGAATTATGAAAAAACAATTATTTACTTATTTGTTATTAATAGTAACATTATTTGTACAAGCGCAGCGTAACTATGCCGAAACTCAACCTGCAGCTGCTCCTGCAGCTGGTGCAGCCGCTGCCAATGCTCCAGATAAAAATGCTGATTTTAAAAGAGAATTGTCTTTAGGACAAAAATCAGAAACAAAAGGAGAAGTGACTATTAAGGGTCAAAAAGTACCTTATAAAGCAACCGCTGCCACCATGCCCGTTTGGGATGAAAATGGTAAAGCCGTAGCTGCTTTATTTTATGTGTATTATGAGCGTACCGATGTAACCAATAGAGATACACGTCCTTTGCTTATTTCATTTAACGGCGGACCAGGCACAGCAAGTGTGTGGATGCACATTGGTTATACAGGACCAAGAAAATTAAAAATCGATGATGAAGGATATCCTGTTCAACCTTATGGATTTGATGAAAATCCTCAATCTTTGTTAGATGCTGCAGATATCGTATACATTGATCCAGTGAATACAGGTTTCTCTAGAATTTTAGATAAAGCAGTTCCTACTTCTAAATTTTTCGGCGTGAATGCAGATATTAAATATTTAGCAGATTGGATTAACACTTTTGTTTCTAGAAACAAGCGTTGGGCTTCTCCTAAATTTTTAATTGGCGAAAGTTATGGTACTGCTCGTGTATCTGGATTAGCGTTAGAATTACAAAATGCGCATTGGATGTATTTGAATGGAGTTGTTTTAGTTTCTCCTACCGACTTAGGATTGAAGCGTGATGAAACAAGTAGCGGTGCTTTACGCATACCTTATATGGCAGCTACTGCTTGGCATCATAAACAATTACCTGCAGATTTACAATCCAAGGATTTAACAGCAATTTTACCTGAAATAGAAGCTTTCACCATTAATGAATTAATGCCAGCTTTAGCGCAGGGTGGATCTTTGTCTAAAGAAAAAAGGCAAGAAGTGGCTAAAAAAATCTCTCGTTATACGGGCATTGGTGTGAAAGAAGTTTTAGAACAAAGCCTTTCTATCCCATTTGATTATTTCTGGAAAGAGTTATTACGTGATCAAGGTAAAACTGTGGGTCGTTTAGATTCACGTTATATTGGTATAGATAAAAAAGATGCTGGACAAAGATCTGATTACAATTCAGAGTTAACTTCTTGGGAGCATTCTTTTACACCAGCCATCAATATGTATTTAAGAGATGAGTTGGGTTATAAAACAGATTTGAATTATTATATTTTTGGACCAGTACGTCCTTGGGATAATAACAATAACACTACAGGGGATGATTTACGTCAAGCCATGATGCAAAATCCCTATTTGAATTTATTAGTACAATCAGGTTATTATGATGGTGCTTGTGATTATTTTAATGCTAAATATAATTTATGGCAAATGGATCCTGCTGGAAAAATTCAAGACAGAATGTTTTGGGAAGGCTACCGCAGTGGTCATATGATGTATTTGCGTAAAGAAGATTTGTCTACCAGTACAGATCATTTAAGAGCGTTTATTAAAAAGAGCATACCGAAACCGGGTACTCCTGCCAGGTTCTAATAAGATTGATTTAAAAAAAGAGTCCTGCATTTTAAAATGCAGGACTCTTTTTATTTTTAGTCAGTTATATTTTTAAAAGGAATTAAATTCTTTTAATATGCGCACCCAGCGCTTGCAATCGGGTATCAATATTTTGATAGCCTCTATCAATTTGTTCAATATTTTGAATCGTACTTTTTCCTTCGGCGCTTAACGCTGCAATTAATAAGGCTTGTCCAGCGCGGATATCAGGGCTGCTCATGGTAATGCCACGTAATGGATATTTGCGACCTAATCCTATCACGGTGGCACGGTGTGGATCACACAAAATAATTTGTGCACCCATATCAATCAATTTATCTGTAAAAAATAATCGGCTCTCAAACATTTTTTGATGAATCAATACACTGCCTTTGGCTTGAATGGCAGTCACCAATATAATACTTAAAAGGTCGGGTGTAAAACCAGGCCATGGGTTATCATAAATAGTTAAAATACCTCCGTCCATAAAAGTTTGTATCTCGTAAATATCTTGAGCAGGAATATAAATGTCATCTCCTTTAATCGTAAAATCAATTCCTAGTAAACGAAATTTATCAGGAATAATACCCAAGTGTTCTACGCCCACATTCTTAATAGTGATTTCACTTTTGGTCATGGCGGCTAGTCCAATGAAAGAACCAATTTCAATCATGTCGGGTAAAATTCGATGGCTAGTACCATTTAGTTTAGTAACGCCTTCAATTTTTAAAAGGTTACTTCCTATACCTGTAATTTTAGCGCCCATTTTATTCAACATCAAACAAAGTTGTTGTATATAAGGCTCACAAGCTGCATTGTAAATGGTTGTAATGCCTTCTGCTAAAACAGCAGCCATTAATATATTAGCGGTACCCGTTACAGAAGGCTCGTCTAATAACATGTAGGTGCCAATTAAATTTTCAGCTTTTAAAGTAAAGCAAGCAAGCTTATCATCATACGCATATTTGGCACCTAATTTTTCAAATCCAATAATATGGGTATCTAATCTTCTTCTTCCAATTTTATCTCCACCTGGTTTTGGTAAATATGCAATTTTAAATCGGGCTAAGATGGGTCCGGCCAACATCACACTACCACGTAATCTTCCACTTTTAGTTTTAAAATCTTCAGAAGCTAAATAAGCAGGATCAATTTTATCAGCTTTGAAACGATATTCGCCCTCACTTAATTTTTCTACCGAAACGCCCATGGCTTGTAAAAGCTCCATTAATAAATTAACATCAACAATATTGGGAATATTAGAAATGGTAATGGGTTCGGCGCTCAACACTACTGCAGACAAAACTTGCAGTGCTTCATTTTTTGCTCCTTGTGGAGTGATGCTTCCTTTTAATGCATGACCTCCTATTACTTCAAATGAACTCATAACTTGGATTAATAGTTGGGATATAGTTGAGGGATACTAAAAACGCTTCTTGAAATTGCGGTTGTTATTATTTCTTCCACCACCTGGCCCACCACCAGGGCCGCGTCCTCCGCGGTTATTATTATTGCGATTATTTTGCCAACGGCCTCCAGCAGGACGATATTCGTCTCTTTCAAAATTCTGGTTGCGATGTTTAATATAAGGGGTGTTGCTAAATTCTAATTCACCACCAGTGATTGCATTCAATTCATTTCTTATGGCATCATCTTGAACCAATTCTTTATGCCAGTTGCTATAAGCTAGTTTCATGTAATGCGCAATGGCATGTGCGAAGCCTGCTTTTTTCTCTTCATCTTTTTCCACCATGGCCTTATCAATGACCAGCTCTAAGTTTTTACCCAAGTGCGCATATTTAATTTTGCGTTTTGGATAAGGCAAAGGATCAGGCTTTTGCTTATAGGTTTCTTTGGTGGGAATTGGATAAGGACTATCTACCTCCAATTTAAAGTTGCTCATAAAAAATAGGTGATCCCATAATTTATGCTTGTAATCCTCAATATTTTTAAGTTGGGGGTTCAAAAAGCCCATTAGCTCAATGACCACTTGGGCTTGTTCCTGTCTTTTGGCTTGGTCTTCAATGGTCATAAGATGGTCTACCATCCTTTGAACGTGACGGCCATACTCCCTCATCCCCATAATACTTCTTGCTGTATTGTATTCCATGTAATTATTACTTCTCGAGTAACAAATGTAAGGATTTATTTTATCTTCGTACCATGGAGCAATTGTTAGCACAAATCGAATCTATTCAAAAAGAAATCGCAGCCACGGTGGCTACCACCCCGGCCGACGTCGAAGCCTACCGAATTAAATACTTGGGAACCAAAGGTTTGGTCAAGCAAATTATGGGGGAGATGAAAAATGTGCCAGTGGAGCAGAAAAAAGAATTTGGCCAAATATTGAATGCTTTTAAAATAGTTGCCGAAGAAAAATTAGAAGTCTTATTAGCAGCATTGGGAGAGCAAGATGAAACTAATGTAACCATCGATACTACTTTACCAGGTGATCCTATTTTAGTGGGCACCAGACATCCTTTAAATTTAGTGCGCAATCAAATGGTGTCTATTTTTAAAAGATTAGGTTTTGCAGTAGCGGAGGGACCAGAGGTAGAAGATGATTGGCATAATTTTGGTGCGATGAATTTACCTGCCGATCATCCAGCGCGTGATATGCAAGACACCTTTTATGTACAAGAAGCAACAGAAAATAATTCAGCGTGGTTGTTAAGAACCCATACCTCTAGTGTGCAAGCACGTGTGATGGAAACACAAAAACCGCCTATTCGTGTAATTTGTCCTGGTCGTGTTTATCGCAATGAAACTATTTCTGCAAGAGCACATTGTTTTTTTCATCAAGTAGAAGGTTTGTATATCGATGAAAATGTAAGCTTTGCCGATTTAAAACAAACCCTTTATTTTTTCGTGCAAGAAATGTTTGGCAAAGAGGTGAAAGTACGATTCCGCCCAAGTTATTTTCCTTTTACAGAACCTAGTGCCGAAATGGATATAAGCTGTCAAATATGCGCTGGCAAAGGATGTAATATATGTAAGCACACAGGATGGGTAGAAATTTTAGGAAGTGGAATGGTACATCCTAATGTGTTAAAAAACTTTGGAATAGATCCAGAAAAATATACTGGCTTTGCATTTGGTATGGGCGTGGAACGAATTACCCAATTAAAATACCAAGTAAACGATTTACGTTTATACGCTCAAAACGACTTACGCTTTTTGCAACAGTTTAAGAGTGTCTGATAAATAATTATGCTACACAACACCAAGGGTATTGTTTTACGCGTCACTAAATATGGTGATACGAGTATCATTATGACGGCGTATACCGAACTTTTTGGTTTGCAACAATACATTGTAAAAGGAGTGAGGGTCACCAGTAAAAAAGGAGCCAACAAAGGAGTGTTTTATCAACCTGCTGCTATTTTACAAATGGAAGTGTACCATGCACCTATGAAGCAATTACAAATGGTGAAGGAGGTAAGTTGGGATTATGTCTATCAAAATGTTTATTCCGATGTCTTACGTAATGCAGTAGCTACCTATATTGTAGAAGTATTGCAACAAACCATGCAACCCGAACCTCATCCAGAATTATTTTATTTAATCGAAGACACTTTTAAGCAGTTAGATAAAGGGGGTTCTAATTTAGTAGGCAATTTACCTATCTATTTTCTAATTCATTTAAGTCAAACTATGGGCTTTGGCTTACAAGGAAAATACAGTCCCACTACTTCAGTATTAGATGTGCGGGAAGGGCAATTTGTTGCCGCGACGCCAATACATCCTTATTTTTTAGAAGGGCAAGAAGCACAAACGGCTTCTTCTTTTTTACAAGTGCAATTTTATAATGATTTAGACAATATCGTATTAAATGGTATGCAACGAAAAAAGATATTAGAATTATTTCAGCTATCCTTAAGCTGGCATTATAAAAAATTTAGTGAAATTAAATCACTTCCAATACTGCAAGAAGTATTGAGGTAAAAATTTTGATAAATTAATCCAGTTTAGTTTATGTAAAAACTTTATTTTATTTATATTTAAGTTCATAATTGAACTATGGAAGTACATCACCCACACCAACATCCCCAACACCCCAAAAAGTTAATCGTTGTTTTTACTTCTATGGTGTCGGCGCCACATGATAATTAAAATTGCGATGATGCCAAATAATATGGGGAAGGTCATAATAGAAATTTAATACCACAATCTACGAAAATTGATAGCTTTATTCTAATATAGCCTATGAAATTCAACCTAATTAAGATAGCCGTTATAATGCTTGGGGCAATAACTAGTTGTACAATTATTCAACCAACAAGGATAAAAAAAAATAAAATGGATTATCAAGCGCATCGTGGAGGCAGAGGCTTAATGCCAGAAAATACCATTGCTGCTATGTTATCAGTGATGGACAATGAAAAAGTAACTACGCTTGAAATGGACTTAGCCATTACTAAGGATAAGCAAGTGGTGGTTTCACATGATCCTATTTTAAATCCTTTAATTACCACCAAGCAGGATGGCAGCTATATTATGGCAGAGGAAGTAAATAAAAACATTATTTATCAAATGGATTATGCCAGGCTAGAAAAGTACGATGTGGGTTTGAAAACACATCCTGGTTTTACAATCCAAAAAAAATTAGCCGCTTCCATACCAAGGCTCGATCATTTAATAGACAGTGTGGAAATAAAGTCAAAGGCTACTAGCAGAAAAATGAATTATAATGTGGAGATAAAATCCATGGAGGGTAAAGATGGGATAGAACATCCAGGTCCTGAAGAGTTTGTGGATTTAGTGGTGAGCGTTTTACAAAAGAAAAATATACTTAACCGAACCAGTATTCAAAGCTTTGATCTAAGGCCTCTTCGTGTTTTGCATGAAAAATATCCCAATATAAAAACCGCTTATTTAGTATTTGGTGCAGCATGTGCTGATGCTGAAAAGCAAATAGCTTTACTTGGTTTTATGCCAACTATTTATAGTCCGGAATATAAATATGTAAACAAGGCTATGATTGATTACTGCCATCAAAAAAATATTCAGGTCATTCCATGGACGGTGAATACCAAAGAAGAAATTAATTCTTTGATACAATTAAATGTGGATGGATTAATTACAGACTATCCTAATTTGTATTAATATTATTTTAATCTTTTATTCTTTATGTCAATCGTTTAGCGCTGCTAAATTTTGAAAGAAGGCCATTCGTATCAGCCTGTTTAATTAAAACTACGCCTGGTTTTTTTCCTTTTTCAAAACTACCTAATACTTTGTCCATTTGCAATGCGCGGGCTCCATTGAGCGTAGCCCAGCCAAGTATTTCAGCCAGTGGAATAGAGGGCTGGTGTTGTTGAATGGTTTTAATTTCATCTAAAATATTTAAACTCCAGTTGCTTGCGTAGCTATCGGTCCCAATCACCATGTTGGCACCATTAGAACGTAATAATTCAATAGGCGGCATCGTTTGCTCTATGTATTGATTGGCATTGGGACATAAGCACCAAAAAGTATTGGGCATTTCTTTTTGAACAGCTTTAATATCGGCAGCACTGGTAAAACTATTATGCACTAAAATACTTCTTGCTGCTTTTTTAAAATAAGGTAGTACCGATTGTAAACTACTTAGTCCTGTGGCTTCAAAAAAATCTAGCGATACTTTTGTTCTTTTGTACATGCCTAAAAAACTTCCTGTCTTTTTTTCAAAGAATTCATTTTCATCCATCGTTTCTTGGTTGTGCATGGTAATTGTATGCGTACCAAAATGATTGGATAATAATTTCCATAAATTAAAACTCACTGAATAAGGGGCATGTGGTACTAAAGAAGCGCGAATACAATTTTGTTCAAAAGCTTCCTGTATTTTTAATCCCGCATTTATTTTATCACTAGAGCGCGTTGGATCTAAATCGTATAATTCAACAAAACTATAATAAGCAAGCTTGTGTTTTTGTTTTTGTGAAAGGGTGTCCAGGGTATTACAAATATCTCCCACCGCTACCATACCATTATTATACATTTCATTTTCTGCCGCAATGATGGCTTCTTGAATGATGGCATCTTCTACTTTTCGCAAACCCACAATTTGTTTTACAAATTCTTGCAACCCAGTATGTGCAGGAATGATTCCTTTCATGTGAGATAATTCCAAATGACAATGTGCATTAATGAGTCCTGGTGTAAGTATGCCTTCAAAACTTTGAATATCTTCCCCAGCTTCTTCAATCCCTACCATGGCTTCAATGGTCCCATCTTTTTGGGTGATTAAAACTAACTGGTCCTCTAAAAGCTCAGTTCCGGTAAAAATTTGAGTCGCTTGAAATTTCTGATACATAAAGTCCTTAAAAATAAATCAGATTCTTTGATTTAGAGTATTAAACTTTTACTTAACTTCAAAGTCAAATAGAAAAAATATTTATGAAAAAATATCTACTTATTCTTTCTCTATCCTTGATGGTATTTGCATGTAGCAAGTCAAATGAAGTTATTTCAGATGAAATTGCCTTGAATGATGCCATAGTTATGACCGAGACAATAACTCCCCTTACCGAAACCAGTTTAAGTCAAACAGCCTCTGCGACTATGACCATGGAAGCCAAAACAGCTGGTCCCAAAATGACTAAGGAAGAAATCAAATCTTTTATTAAAGGATGGCTTGACTTGTCAAAAGAAGAAAAGAAGGCTAAGTTTAATACATTATCTAAGCAAGAGAAAAAAACGCTTTTCATTTTTCATAAAATTCATAAGAAGCAAAAAGGGGGGTAATTCAGTCCTATTATTTAAGCAATGGTTCAAATACATGGTTTAAACAGAAAAAAGAGTGTCATTTACGTGGCGCTCTTTTTTATTTAAAAACGCAACTAATTGATTTTCAGCACCTATTTAGTATCATTAATATTATGATACAAAATTATTATTGATAATCAGCTAGTTATAAAGATACGATTTAAAAACAATCTCCAAAATATTGGGAAAACCCGAATTCCCCTCGTACCTTCGCCCTCCCTTATAAAAGAGGGATATTTTATGGCTGACGGGATAGCGCAGCCTCATTAAAACAAAAGACTATGAGTAAACTACATTTCACCACGAAGCACGCCAACGCGGCTACCGTTAAACATGGCTGGTACATTGTTGATGGTACTAATCAAACCGTAGGACGTATCGCTTCAAAAATCGCAGCAGTTCTACGTGGTAAGAACAAGGCTTATTACAC